>JBHLRJ010000008.1:0-50871 GCA_048882645.1 Candidatus Thorarchaeota archaeon | reverse complement strand
CTTTTATAAAAAAATAAATAGGAATTTAAAAAACCTTCACATAAAATATTTAACTTTTGAAAGATTTTTCTTGATGATCTCCTATGGCAAAAAAGAAAAATGGAGCACCCATAACGGGAATAACTATCAAAAAAGAAGAAGATTTTTCTGGTTGGTTCACGGAATTAATTAACAAGGCAGAATTAGCCGATATAAGATATAACATAAAGGGCTTTGTAGTATACAGGGAGTGGACAGCTATTACAATTAGAAAAATGTATAAAATGACAGAGGATTTACTAGATAAAAAGGGTCATATGCCACTTATAATGCCTTCTCTTATTCCTGAATCAAATTTTTTACTTGAAGCTGAACATGTTAAAGGATTTGCTCCAGAAGTATTTTGGGTTACCGAAGCCGGAAGTTCTGGAAAATTATCAGAACGTTTGGCATTACGCCCGACAAGTGAAACTGCTCTTTATAAGATGTATTCTTTGTGGATAAGAAGTTATAAGGATCTACCATTTAAAAGATATTTATCATGCCAAGTCTGGAGATATGAGGGAAAAATGACAAGACCCTTCTTTAGAGCAAGAGAATTTCACTGGATTGAATCTCACAATGTATTTGCTACTATGGAAGAGGCAATGAATCAAGTTAAAGAAGATATGGAATCAACATATCAAATTCTTCAAGATGAATGCTGTATCCCTATAATATTTTTCCAAAGACCTGAATGGGATAAATTTCCAGGAGCAATTCATACATATGCGGCAGACGCATTAATGGGCTCTGGAAAGGTTATTCAACTCCCCTCAACTCATCTCTTAGGGCAAATATTTTCAAAACCTTTTGAGGTTAAATTTGTTGATACTGATGGCAAAGAAAAATATGGTTATCAAACCTGTTATGGCCCAGCTCAAAGTAGAAATTATGGTGCAATGATCGCATATTTGGGCGACAATAAAGGCCTAGTTTTGCCTTTTGACTTAGCTCCTATCCAAATCATAATTATCCCAATAATATATAAAGGAAAAGAAAAGGCAGTTTTAGATAAAGCCCAAGAGATTTATGATCTCTTCAAGGATAAATATATTGTTAAATTAGATAATTCAGATGAGTCAGTCGGGAATAAATTCTATTATTGGGAGTTAAAAGGAGTGCCAATTAGGATCGAGGTTGGACCAAAAGATATCGAGAAAAATCAAGTGATTATTGTAAAAAGACACGATGGGCAGAAGTTTACCATTAAAGAAAAAGATTTGGAAATGAAGATTCATAATATTGCCCAAAACTATACTAAGGAAATAAAGGAAAAATCGTTAATAGATTTTGAATCTCAAGTTGAATGCGTATATGAAAAAGATGCTGCCATTGAAGCAATAAATAATGGAAAAATAGTTTGTTGTGGATTTTGTTCAATTGATATGGATGGTTATAATTGTGCTGAAATAGTAGAAAAGGAAATAGGGGGATTTGTTAGAGGAAAAAGAGTTGATGAAGAGAAACACGAATTTGCTACATGTATAATATGTGGTGAACCTGCAGGATGTACAGTTTATATTGCTAGAAGTTATTAAATAAGATAAACCCTATTTTTCAATATCACGTTTTGAATATGTTTTTATTTTGGTATCATGAAGGTTTTCTAACCTTTTTTTCATTTCTTTATATTCTGTGTTGGAACCGTCTATAGGAAATTTATATAAAATTATCATAATAGAATTGAATCTAATCCAAAACTTTAAGATAATTACACCGTTTACTTTTCTCAAATTTTTAAATATTGAATAGTTATGTATGATTTTATAGAAGCTCTTTCAGATGAATTTAAAGACATTTATTTTGTAAGGGGAGAAAGGAATGGAGGTTATCCTTACTCTAACTCATTACTTATTGGAGATTATTTATTAGATACAGGGATTTCAGGGAAATATTTAAAAATATTAAAAAAAAAATTTTCAATTGTAAATGTAATCTTAAGTCATTGGCACGAAGATCATATTTCTGGTAATAGTCTACTGACAAATTGTAAGTTTTTTTGCCATTTAAAAGATAAAGATCCAATTGAAGATATTAATAAAATATTTCCTTACTATGGTGTTGAGGGAACAAAAGCAGGTGAGGAATTCAGGAAAATGCTTGGATTGGTTGGAATAAAAAACACAAAAATCACTAGAAGTATAGATGATAATGAGATTTTAAATGTTGATGGTAATATGAAATTAAGGGTTATTCACACGCCTGGTCACACGGCAGGTCATTGTGCATTTTATGAGATAAATTCAAAAATAGCTTTTTTTGGGGATATGGATCTAACTAGATTTCCATATTATGCCACTACTGACTCAGATTTAATAGAGTATGAAAATTCGATTGATAAACTTAAAGGAATTGATTTGGAAATTGCTGTTCTAGGACATCGAGATCCTGTTACTGGTAGAAATAATATTCGAGAGGAATTGGATAATTTTAAATCGATTATTTTTAAGAGAGATGAGAGAATATTATCTCATTTGTCTGAACAGAAACCAGTTCAGCCTGTAGAGCTCAAGGGTAAAAATTTGATTTATAAAAGGTACACATTTGAGATTTTTGAAATAATATCTGAATTGATTATGATTGAAAAGCATTTTGAGAAATTTCTTATGAAAAACTTAGTGATAAAAAAAGATAATGGTTATGTCTTAAACTAACTAAATTTTTGATTAAGTTTTTCGAGAGAATTTTTTTTCCTTTGTATTTTCTTTTTCACGTCTCTAAGAGCGCTTTCCACAGCATAACCATAAACCGAGATTTTATTTTCAACTGATCCTCGTATTACTTCAAGTGTTTTCTCAGTAATTTTTGATTTGATATATTCAAATATTTCATCGATATTTTTCGCTGCTTTACCAATATATATAGCTAATACTTCACCCGCGTTAACAACAAAATCAGGGAAAGCAATTATCTTCTTTTCTTTTAAACTTTCCATTATTCCTTTTTCATATGGAATGTTCGCAGCGGGAATAATTGAAATTGCTTCAATCTTGTCTATATTATTTCTATTTATTACATCAGGTCGAGCACCAGGAATTATAAATTCAATTGGATATTCTGATGATAAGCCAAATAATTTTTCTTTTGGCACTCTGATTAGATTTTTACTTTCATAATGATTAACTAATTCATCTCCATAAGTTGATTTCAAATCTAACAATTTTTCTACATTTAAACCATCCTCATCATAAATAGCTCCATTCAAAGTTGAAATTCCCATTAAATTAAATCCTAATTCTTGTAAACTCATTGCCAATGCAGTTCCAACTTTACCAAATCCCTCCAAAAGTACTCTTGGCTTTTGAGTATGTTCGACTTTCTTAGAAGTGAGTTTTTCTAAATTCTGATAAATTACTTCTAGGCAATAAATTACCCCATATCCCGTGAATAATTCTTCTACTGGTACTCCATCCTTATAAAGCCCTATTTTTTTCGGAGCTAAATTAGGCAATTTTACAATATTAAAAATTTTAAGAAGGTCATTATCATCAGTGCCCATATCTGGTCCTGGATAGTAAATATAATTTTTAATAAAGGGTTCTATAGATTCCGCAAAGCTAGTGAGTAAAATACTCTTCTTCTCTAAATCTTGAGGATCACCCCAAATTCCCGCCTTTGCACCGCCTGTAGGGATTTTATAACTTCCAAATTTCAATGTCATAGCACGAGCTAATCTTATCATCTCATCGACAGTTATATCTGGAGCTAATCGTAATCCTCCTGCAGAAGTTCCATAAAAAGAATTATCAATTACTATAACTGCTTTCATATCAACAATGGGATTGTTTAAACATATAATTTTCTCAGGTCCAATCTCATCAAATAATGAATAATCATGTATGTCGAAATCCATATTATATCATTTTCTCCTAAGATTTGCATTTTTAATAGATTATTTATGATAGACATATTAATATAAAATCTTATTATTAATTTCACCTTTTGATCCTCATGGAACGAGAGGAGCCAATTTTATTTCGTAAGTATCCAAATTTAAAGAATAAAGTTCCATGGATTCCTTTACTTACGAATATTCCTACTCCTGTAGATAGACTTACCGAATTGGAAAAGTATTTAGATTTACATGGTGGAGAAATATACATCAAACGAGATGATATAAGCCATTATGCTTATGGAGGAAATAAACTAAGAAAATTTGAATTTATTTTTGGTAACGCAATTAAGAAAAAGAAGAGAGGGATAATTACTGTAGGTGGAATAGGCACTAATCATGGGTTAGCTTGTGCTATTATTTCGAAGGAATTAACTCAAAGATTTAAATGCACACTATTTTTATTCCCCCAACCATTAACTTGGCACGTTCAACGTTCACTGTTATTATTTGATTATTTCGACGCCAAAGTTCATATATGTAATGGTGATGTAAGTGCATTCATTCAAGCAATGTTTTTTAAGTTAATTCATCCAAAATATTATTTCATGTTTCCCGGGGGGAGTCCTCTTTTCGGCTTTGGATCTCCTATAGGGACGATTGGATTCATTAATGCAATTTTCGAACTTAGAGAACAAATAAAAAATGGTGAAATTCCTGAACCAGACATGATATTTATTGCTGGGGGATCAACTGGAACTGCAGCAGGTTTGGTTGCAGGTTGTAAGCTCTTAGGTTTAAAGACAAGAGTAGCTGTTGTAGCCGTCTATGCTGATTTTATTGCAAATTCATCTGCTGTTGCTAAAAATGCGAGTAAAGCATTAAAATATCTACATAAACGCGACAAAAATATCCCTAACATAAAGATAATTGAAGATGATTATGATTTTATAAAAGGGTATTTAGGCTCAGGGTATGGAATTAAAACAATAAGAGGGCAAAATGCAGTTGACCTTTTATATGATTTAGAAGGAAAAAGGGGCGGATTCAAGTTAGAAACAACTTATACAGGTAAAGCAATGGCAGGAATGTTGGATTACCTTAAGGAAGAAAAAAACAATTCTAAGAAAGTTTTATTCTGGAATACATATAATTCAAATGATTTAGACAAATATCTTAAGGAAACTGGATTTAACTATAAAAAACTTCCTAAAAAACTTCATAAATTTTTCGTGGCTAAAAGATTTCAATGTTGGCAAATAACCGATTGCCCTGAAAAAATTAGGAAGAATTGTTCAGCCTATTATAATCATGAATACAGGTTTTGGAATATAACTAATTGCTTTCTTGATAAAGAGAAGCGAGAGAAAGCAAAAAAAATATTAAATAGAGTAATTAAATTAGAAAATGCATAAAATTATTTATATTATTTTTAATCTTTGTACCAATCCCATAATTAATATCGGTAGGGCGATTGTCGCGTCGCACCATACACTGATATGCGTAGATTCTAGATCGTACTTGCCCCAAGATTTTGCTTCTGAAAATGTACTCCCTGAAAGACCTCCGTCATATTCAGTTGCAGTATGGATGCGAACGGAATAATTATAGCCCATTCTTTTAATTTGATCTGTTTCATCTAGCATAGGGAAAATTTGTTGAGCCCAGTTTCTTGGAACTCCTCCCCCAATTATAAATGTGCCATATTGTTTTGATTTCCTTATAATATCTGCAAATTTTTTTACATCTTCTAAAATATCAAATTGAAAGTCATAACCTTCATAAAATGCATATTTTAATAACTTTAAAGATAATTCTGAATCTGAGAAGGCAGGCACAAAAATAGGTATACTTTTTTGAGCAGCCATTGATAATATAGACCTTTCCCTAATTTTACTCCCAATTTGTCTTAAAAATTCAGATGGAGTAGTATGAATATTTTTTGTATTATAGAGAGATTGAATTATTTCAAATAATTTCTTATCAGCAATTGAATAATTATCCTCTGGAAGGAATATATCATAAATTCGGTTTATTCTAAATTTAAACAATTCATCATCACTGACATTTTGATCTCCAAGATAATGTCCTATATTACAAGTAGCATCAACCAAATCGTGAACGATATTAGCACCTGTGCTTATCAAAACATCGATTAATTCTTTTTCCATTAAAAACGTAATTACTTCACCCATTCCAGCTGGAACCATTGCACCTGAAATTGTTAGAACAGTTACGATATCTTTATCACTAACCATTTTTTCCAAGATATCAAGTGCGATACCAAGATTTTTACCTTGAAATCCACAATCTTTAAGAGCTATTAAAGTGTCATTCACATCTTTGAGTTCTTTAACGTTAAAAGGCTTTACTTTTTTTATTAGAAAATCTTCTTTATGGTGAGTATTCATAAATAAATTTAAATGGTATAACTATTTTAAAATAATCTATTTTAATTTTTTTAATAAGTCTTGGAATGATTGTAGTTTCTCCAAAAATATGACTTATCTGATATATTTATGGAACAAATCGCTAATCTCATTTTCAATATATATACTTAACAGCTGAAATTTTTCCTATTTATCTTGAATTCAAGTTAAAATATTGGTTTTAATAAATAGGTTAACAACGAGCTGTTTAAATATTAAAGATTTAAATAAAGCTTTATTTTTTAGCCAAAATTTAAATATAACCTTTCTTACTTAAATCTTAATAAAAATGTATAAATAAATTATAAATAAACGATGTCATTAATCCCAAAGAAAGTATTCTTTGTCAAAGGAAAGGGATATCATAAATCCAAGCTCGCAGCGTTTGAACAAGCCCTTCGAGACGCAGGTATTGAGAAATATAATATTGTAAATGTATCCTCAATATTTCCACCCTATTGTATTGAAATTAGTAAAGAAGATGGTTTAAAACAGCTTCGTCAAGGTCAAATTATTTATGCTGTCTTGGCAAGAGTAGAATCTAATGAATATAATCGATTAATCTGTGCGTCAATAGGAGTTGCAAAACCAGCTGAAAAGAGTCAATACGGATACTTATCGGAACATCATACATTTGGAGTAAGGCCAGAAAATACAGGTGACACTGCTGAAGATTTAGCAGCAGAAATGTTAGCAACAACATTAGGGATTCCTTTTGATCCTGATGCTAATTATGATGAAAAGAGAGAAGTATATAAAATGGGAGGGAAAATAGTCGAAACAAAAAATATTACTGAATATGCTACTGTGAGAGCAGAAAATGAATGGGTATCTGTAATAGCAGCAGCAATCTTTATTCTTTAATCTTATTCCTATTGCTATTTTATGGATTATATAACTATTAAGATCCTTAATTTAGAATATAAATTCTATGCTATTTATTAGGATTTTATTACTTTTATTTTGCCATGAATTTCATCTTTGATTTCAAGAATTACCATTGTAGTCGATGAACCGTAATAAGATGATTCCAAATAACCCTTTCCAGGATTAATTAATAATAAGTTATTTTTATGGAGTATTTGGGGATTGTGTGTATGACCATATATTATAACATCAACATTATCGTTCTTAAAAATGGCGAGTACTTTAGATTCTGTAATATCAGAGGATCCACCACTCTCGGGATGTGTTATACCTATTTTCTTCCCAGAGATTTCCAAAATTTCCTTAGATCGTACTTTATCTCTAATACTCTGAGGATCTGCATTACCGTAAACACCAATGAATTTATTCTTTTTTAGGTTAATTAAACCATTTAAAACATCTGCAAAAGTGTAATCGCCCACATGAATTACCCAATCTGAATTTTTAATCTCCCTCAATATACCGTTAGGTAATTCTTCAAATGCCTTTATGTGAGTATCTCCTATTATGGAAATTTTGATCGTCATTTCATCATTTCAAAGTTAATTTAAGATATAGCCCAGATTTGAACTTTCTTATCAGTACTTCCCATAGTAAATAATTTTCCATCTGGAGAATATGCTATTTAATAAATACCTTTAGGTTTTAAATCAATAGATTTACTTAATTCAGAGTCTTAAGTAATTCCATTTATTAAATAAAGCACGATTATTAAGTGCTTTATTAAGACTTAAAATCTATTTTAAATTTAAGCAAATAAAAAATTAAATTTTACTATCAAAACACATGATAGAATAATAGAGAGGAGTTTTATGATAGGTAAAATAAAAGCAATTAAGACACCTCCTAGCAGAGAAGAATTATCAAACAGACTAAAAAAAGTAAGATTTTCAATGCAAGAACAAGATTTAGACTACTATGTAGCCTTTGATCCTGTAAATATCTATTATTTAACCAATTTTGCTTTTTATGTTCATGAGCGTCCATTTCTCCTAATAATTCAAAAAGAAGGTTCCCCTATAATGCTTATTCCTCAGTTAGAAAAAGGTCATTTTGAATCAAGGATGCGGTGTGAGCTCGAATTTGTAATATATTACGAATTCCCAGGCCGAGAAGGTGAAAATTGGTATGACCACTACCAAATGTTATTTGAGGAGGAAGCAAAAGTAGGAATTGAATCAACAATGCCCATAGGTATAGTGAATAAAACACCAGGAAAAAAAATCATAACAGATATTATCGAAGAAATTCGCATTATCAAAACTGATTATGAAGTTGGTAGGATGGTGCATGCCTGTAAAGTAGTAAATAAGGGACATAAAGTCGTATTTAAGAAATGTCGTCCTAAAGTTCTTGAATTTGCTTTATATAAAGAAATTACAGATGCTATGACATCTAAAATTGTGCAGGATATTCCAAATGCTAATTTTAGAGCAACTGAAACCACTGGTGCCGTTTGGTCTCCATCATTTTCTCATGATCCACATTTAGTACCTCATATCTTTACTGAGATGGAAGAAGGCGGGCCACATGTTTCAATTGTATCTGCTCAAGTCGATGGTTATGGAGTAGAAATTGAAAGAACGTTTTTCTTAGGGTATATCCCTGAAAATGCGAAAAAACCATTTGAGATAATGTTTAATGCAAGATCTTTAGCTTATGATTTACTAAAATCAGGATTTATTATGAGTGAAGTTGATAGAAGAGTTAGAAAGTATATATCTGAGAATGGGTATGGAGACTATATAATTCATCGAACAGGGCATGGACTTGGAATTACTGGTCACGAGGCACCCTTCCTTGCTGAGGGTTACGATAGACCACTTGAAGAAAATATGGTAATAAGTGTCGAACCAGGGATTTATATTCCGGGAATTGGTGGATTTCGTCACTCAGACACCGTTTTAATTACAAATGAGGGTTATTTAAAATTAACTAAAGCTCCAGAATCCGTTGATGAAGTTGTAATTCCTTTATAAAAATTTGGTAAAATATCTGTTAGATTTCTCTAATAATCTTATTTAAAGGATTTCGATAAGTTGGTTCGGGTATATCTCCTTGGATATAGCCAAAGGGAAGGACAGTTAATAAATAATCACGTTGGCTCAATCCTAAGATTTCCTTTGCTTTCTCCTTATTCATTGATCCAATCCAGCATGTACCAATTCCTAACGACCAAGCCATTAACATCATGTTCATTGAAACCAGAGAAGTATCGATTTCATACCATTTTCCACTTATCTTTGGTTTTCCGACTATAGCTACAGCGAATGAAGCTTGGCGAATAAACCAACCATATCCAGTAACTCTAGCTATTTTCTTTAATATTTCTTTATTCTTAATTATTATAAATTCCCAAGGCTGACGATTTGAAGCACTCGGTGCCCATCGACCAGCTTCCAAAATCATCTTTATTTCTTTTTCTGGAATCGGTTTATCTTGAAATGCTCTTATACTCCTTCTTTCTTTAATTAAATTTAATAATTGTTCTGGATCAACCATAGTAAATTACACTATTATAGACTATTCTTATTCTTTTATATTTAAAACTTGTTAAAAAGACTCCCTATATAACTTATAACCTAAAGATTGCTGTTATTTTTTGAAAAGCGATTGTAATTCTTTTAATTTCTTGTGTAATAAAGACTCAGTTGCTGCTGTTGCAGGTTCGATAGAACCATGACCTATTCTTTAGGTTAAATATGTTTCGGTTTCTTTTAATAGCTTATCATTTCTTAGAGGATTTCTCTTCCCAAGCCAATAGACAAAGTGTATTAATTCATCAGATATTAATGAAAATTCATCCAGTCTTTCCTCAATATAGCTCTTGGGATTGTTTGCTAAGTCCGGAACAGATTGAAATTTTTGATCTTCAACAACGTTTTCATTCTTATGTTTCTTTTCCATAGATCTATAAAACAAGTTTGGTATAAAATTAATATATTATATACAAAAAAGAGGAGAGATTAAGATCTCTCCTGATCATTATTATATTTTAATCTGTAATAATCAGACTCGAAATTTGGAAAAATTTTCTTTTTTCTTCCTTCCTTTTTCATTTTAATAAGACCGAGTTCATATAATTTATTTATGTGATAATGTATGGTTTTGTGATCAACCTTGAATTTTTTCGTGATGATATTATTCCAGATACCAGGTTCCTGCTCAATCATCTCTAAAATATCTAATGTTAATTTACTTTTCTTTAATTTTAAATCAATATTTGATAATGGATTTTTTTGGTAATAAGGAAAATAAGCAATAAAATTTCCAATTCTTTTTTTACCTATAATTTTATATGTTTGTAGAATGTCAAGATGCCAGACTAAATTTCCTGCTGCAAGCCCTGTTTTTCGTAAAAGCTCATTGAAATGAATTCCTGGTTCGTTAAGGATAAAATCAATAATTTTATTTCTATTTTCATTTTCTAATACTTCATCCAAAGATAATCGATGAGCTCCTTTCTCAATTGGGATTGTTCTTTTCCTTAAATATTGAAAATACTCTTTTTTAGTAAGTAATACTGCTATTGATAGTAAGCCTACAACAGTTATCAGAATAGTAATTATTACCCACGTCCAATTAAATGGAGCTCTGCTAAACTCAAACACAGATATATAATATGCAGTATTTGGCTCAATTGCTAAAATAGTTCCCTCTAAATATGCTTCATTAATTGATTCATTAAATTTCTCAATTGTATCAGTTAACTCCCACGACTCGAAACTTTCATCATATATCGCTAAAGAATAATTTAGATTGGGATTCAATCCAAATTGATTAGTTTTACGGTATCTAATTGTCAAATTTTCAACAGAAGAATTTAACATTATTCGAAAAATATTATTATACTGATATCTTAATTGGAAATCTCCTTTTTTAGGATTGTTGGGGGTATTAGTTATTCCGAAATTTCTTAAACTAATTTTAGAAGTAATATTAAGAGAAATAGACTCATTATTTCTAATATGAAATGAACACTGACGATTGCTGATCTTATTTTCATATCTAACATAAAGATTTATCTTTGAATCTGTTGATATCTCAAAAATGATATTATTAGGAAAGTAATATGATACATATTCATTTGGTCTGACTACATCGCTAGTCCATAAGGTAGGAATCGTTTCAGTTCTAGCATATACATTAGAAAATACCAAACCAAATTCAACTATTGTTAAAAACACTATAAAAATAGTTATTCGAAGCTTTTTCCGCTTATTATAATTTCTAGGACACACAAATTCTCAAATTTTTTACTTTGTTATAGATTGAAATTTAAAATTAAAAAAAAAATTAATTTATGGCTTATTTACATTCTACTTTTTCTTTTCTTAAAAAAGATTGCTGAAATCACAGCTACGATGCCAATAACACTAATTAATCCAATATAAAGCATAAGGTTATTTTCAGATTCAGGAATTAATACGGTCCAGTATGAAAAGTGATCTGTTTCTGCTGTTAAATATCCATCTTCAACAGTAGTTGGAACTGAAACCCATTCTTCTGAGCTTTCATCATAATAAGCCCATGTTCCAACACGATTTTGGTTATTTGCCTGTATCTTTAGTTTAGCCTGTACTTGATTTGAGCAATTGCACTGAATTAAGAGACAAAATCCTTCTTCGTACTGATATCGATTTCTGTTTCTTATTTGATAAGTATTACCTTTTAACAATCCTAACTGAACTTGTTCCTCTGTACATGTCATATTCATTTGAAGATCTTGATCGCAATCAATTTCCATTTCAAAATATTTCACTCCAATTCTTAACGCATCGCAATTTATGTTCATTTCTATGTTGACAGTTGAATTCAATGTCAATCTTGTTCTCTGACGAAAAGTAAACATTACTTTATTATTTGCTTGTACTTGTGTTTCAACGTGGTCTCCATTTATTTCAACAGATGTTTCACCTACAGCTAAAGCTGTATTCACACCAAAGATTCCAAATAGCAGAAGTAAAGAAAATGTGCCAATTAATATTTTACTTGTTTTTCTCATTTTTTTTTACCTAAAGTTTTCTAATAGAGTAAAAGGAGATCGGTATTTAAAGTGCTAGGGAATAAGTTTCCCCATAAATCATCATTCCTATAAAATTGTCTAAAAATTATTTGGTAAAGTAGAAAAATTTATAGTTTTAACTATAATTAAATGAAAAGTCTTAAGGAATAATAATTCCTTTTTGAAACTTCTGTTAATATTTGGTTTTAGCTTTAAGTGCAAGGTATAGAAAGATTTTTAAAACTACAATGAATTTATTTTATAAAATACAATTCTATGTGATTAGAAAGGATGAATACACTTCATAATAAAAAACACTCTATATTAAAAGATCAGCTGAAGTGCGCTTCTTTACTAGAATTGGATTTTCGCACATTAAAATTACTTTTGTTATTATTGTTATTATAGATAATCTTCTTCACTTTTGTTCGAAACTTTAGTATCTCTTTCAAAAGAAGAAGAAGCGTGTAAAAGTATTAAAAAATTCAAAAGAGGTTAAATAAAATGAACGGAAACAACGATATTATGGTCTCAGATATGATGGAAAAAATTCGGGGAAATTTGATCCTTCCAGAGAAAGCATATTTTTTTGACACTACTCTCCGTGATGGTGAACAAACTCCAGGGATTAGTTTTACCCTCAAGGAAAAAGTATCTATCGCTCAATCATTAAATGAACTAGGTATTGATGTAATTGAAGGGGGATTTCCTGTAATATCCCAAGGTGATTTTGATGCATGTAAGGAAATATCAAAACTTGGATTAGATTCAGAGGTATGTGGTTTAGCTCGAATAAAAAAACTTGATATTGATAAAGTAATAGAAGCTGATATGGATTCGATTCATTTATTTATTGCTACTTCCGATCTACATTTAAAGGAAAAACTAGGAATGACAAGAGAAGAAGTTATTAACGATGTTATCGAATTGATATCATACGCGAAAGAACATTATTCTATAGTCGAGTTTTCTGCAGAAGACGCAACGCGTTCAGATTTAGATTACTTAATTAAAGTAAATCAAGTTGCTGTTGAAAGTGGGGCTACTAGAATTAATATTCCTGATACTGTTGGAACAATATCACCAACAGCTTACGGATATATTGTAAGAAAAAACTATGAGTCATTACCCAAAAATGTACGGATAGCAGTACATTGCCATAATGATTTTGGATTAGCTGTAGCAAATACGATCGCAGGATTCGAAAATGGTGCTTCTGAGGCTCAAACTACTATTTTAGGGTTAGGAGAACGGGCTGGAAATGCTGCTTTCGAGGAAGCTGCAATGTCTCTTTATGCGTTATATCAAATTCCAATGCAAATTGACACAAGATTAATTTTCCCTACTGCAAAATTAGTAGAGAGTCTCTGTGGAGGGAAAATTACCATTGGCCGACTCCAGCCATTAATAGGTCAAAATGCATTCGCACATGAATCAGGTATTCATGCGCATGCTATGATTAAACACGCACGAGCATATGAACCTATTACCCCAGAATTAATAGGGATTAAACGTTCTGATAATGTAGAGGATATAATTCAACAATCGATCAAGTTGGGAAAACATACTGGAGGCCACGCTCTTAGAGCAAAACTAGAAGATTTAGGAATCCATACTTCAGATGAACAGTTTACTAACATTATGAATCGTGTTAAAGCTTTTGGAGATAAAGGTCATGAAGTTACAGAAGAGGATTTCTATGCTATTTTAAAAGATGTTTTTGAAGAACTACCAGAAGAAGACCAGTTTGTAAAACTTGAGGAATTAACTGTTTTAACAGGCTCCATTACGCCTACTTCAACGGTACGGTTGATAATCGTGGATAATGGGAACAGCATCGAAAAAGTAGCATCTTCAGTAGGAGTTGGTCCTGTAGATGCATCAGTTAAAGCAATGATTAAATGTTTTAAACCGATGAGCAATATAAAATTATTGAACTATCAAATTGATGCTATCACTGGTGGAACGGAAGCATTAGGACATACCACTATTGAAATTATGGATACTGAGAGTAATCACATTGTAAAAGCAAGCGCTATTCATGAAGATATTGTTATGAGTTCAGTACTATCTCTTCTTAAGGGACTTAACCTTATCGTTAAGAAAAGAAACTTATCATCCAAATAACTTAATTTTCAATTCAGATTCGGTATTTTAATATGGAATTAACAATAACTGAGAAAATTTTAAGAGACCATTGTGATAGTAAGAATACTGCTCCAGGAGATTTTGTCTTGGTGAGGGTTGATAAATGTTTAGCTAACGATATCACTGCTCCTATTGCTATAGATGTATTTGAAGCGGTTATTGAAGGAACAGGAAGAACTCTCTATGATAAAGAGAGCATAATTTTAACTCCAGATCATTTTACTCCGAATAAAGATGTCCCTTCAGCTATACAATGTAAAAAACTTCGAGATTTTGCTCATAAATATAATGTTGTAAATTACTTTGAGGTTGGTCAGGGAGGGATTGAACATTGTCTTATTCCCGAACAGGGCTTAGTAACTCCTGGTGAAGTTTTTATAGGTGCTGACTCTCATACTTGCACATATGGTGCTCTTGGTGCGTTTTCAACAGGAGTCGGCTCTACAGATTTAGGTGTAGCTATGGCACTGGGGAGATGTTGGCTTAAAATTCCAGAATCCATTAAACTTGTATATTCTGGAACGTTAAATAAATGGGTTACAGGAAAAGATTTAATCTTATATACAATAGGAAATATAGGTGTTGATGGCGCGACTTATAAAGCATTAGAATTAACTGGAGATAGTATCAAATCGTTATCTATGGATAGTAGACTAACAATGTGCAATATGGTTATTGAGGCTGGAGCCAAAAGTGGGATTATCGCCCCTGATCAAATTACATTTCAATATTTAGAGGATATTGGAGCCCCATCTTATAAAAGTTACGAAAGTGATAAAAATGCTGACTATACTGAAGTAATAGAATTTGAATGTGGGGAAATTGAACCTCAGGTTGCATTCCCGCCCTTACCTGAAAATTGTAAACCAATTTCAGAAGTTAATGGCATGAAGTTAGAAATAGATCAATCTATTATTGGCTCTTGTACAAATGGTCGTATGGAAGACTTGAGGATTGCAGCAAAAATTCTAAAAAGTAAAAAGATTCATAAAAATATTAGATGTATCATTATTCCAGGCACTCAAAATATTTATCTTCAGGCATTAAAGGAAGGGTTAGTCGAGGAATTTCTCGATTCAGGGGCAATTATCTCCCCTCCTACTTGTGGTCCTTGTTTAGGAGGTCATATGGGAATTCTTGCTCCAGGAGAAAGAGCAATTTCAACTACAAATCGAAATTTCACCGGAAGAATGGGACACACTGAAAGTGAAGTATTCCTATCAAGTCCAGCTATCGCTGCAGCATCAGCTATTAAAGGATTTATTACATCACCAGACTATATTTAAGGGGAAGATATGAAAGGTAAAGTCATAAAATATGATATGAAGGATATAAATACGGATTTGATTATTCCCGCTAGGTATCTAACTCTTTCAGACGCAGATTATTTAGGCAAGCATTGTATGGAGGATTTAGATCCTACATTCGTTCATGATATTAAAAAATTTGGATTCACAATATTGGTTGCAGGAACTAATTTTGGATGTGGATCAAGTAGGGAACAAGCACCAATTGCAATTAAGGCAGCAGGAATTCAATGTATAATAGCTCCTTCTTTTGCGAGAATATTCTTTAGGAATGCTATAAATATTGGTTTACCGATAATAGAATGTTCAAACATCGAATCGATAAATAAAGGTGATACGTTAGAAATCGATTTCACAGAAGGCTTAATAAAGAATACCACAACAAACGTAGAATTTGAAGTAAAAAAGATGCCTGCTTTTTTACAGAAAATAATCTCTATGGGAGGTTTAATTAAATTTGCACGAAATGCAATTTTAACAGAATAAATAAAATTTAGGTTAAATCTAACACCTTAAGTTTTTATTTATGGAATTTGAAAATATTATTAAATAAAAACTATTATTAACTTTATAAGCAAATTATCTTAAAATAATTTTATTTTGAATTTCGATACAATTATGGAGATAAGTTTATGTCATTAAAAGAATTCACTAAAGAAATCTTTGGTCGTTATGGATTTGCTGAAGAGCAGATACTTATCTATTTAGCATACTTAAGAGTTCCGCGTGCCACAGTATCAGAAGTTTTCATGATATTAGTTGATGAACATGAGGAGCTTAAATATGAAACGGTAGTTGAGGTTACTAATTGGTTGGTAGAAAGGGGTTTTCTAAAAAGGATTGAAGGTATTATACCACGATTTATACCTTTAGAACCATTTTTCGAATTATTTACTAATGAATCAGAAACCTTTAGAAACGAAATTGCAAAAATCAAAGATACAATCTTAACAGATCAATCAAGTCGCTTTGAAAAACTTGAAGGTATACAGAACAAAAGTATTGGAGAAGTGGAACATGCTGTAGATTCTCAAATAAAATCCTTTTTTGAAGACTCTGATTCTAAAAACTCTACTAAAAAGAACAAAATTGATAAAGCAACTAATAGATTTACAGAAACCACTAAAGGTCTTGAAAGTAATATCCATTCAATTATGGACACCTTAAACTCAAATTTAAATAATATTTCAACGACTTATGTTGGCAAAAATGAAACTGAAATAACTAACACTAAAAATAATCTAACCTCACTAGTTTCTGAACTCTTAAATGATTTTTCAACAAGAATAGGAAATTTAGAGAAAGAACTAAAAAGAGATTTGGACGAACATGTAGAAAGGCATAAAACTATTGCGAATCAACTGAAACCTACGATGGAACAAATCTTAGAAAAATATCTTGAACGGATGGATAGAGTTATCACAGATTTAAAAGAAAAGATTTCAAACGTACTAAAAGAACACATGAATCATCTTAAAAATACAACAGATTTACTTCAGACTAACTTAAAAGCAACAGTTGATGAACGCCATAGGACGCTGAATGAACAAACCAACGAATTTAAAAGCATGACCTTAACTTTAATTGATAATTTACTTGAACATGCTAATAGATTCACCGATTTTTCAGAAGATATGGCAGGAAAAGGATTTTTCTGGATGGGTAAGAAGAAAAAATATAAGGCCCGACACGAAACGACAATACAGAATATTTTAACTTACACAGAGCCAATGAAAGAAGAATTTACAAAAACAAGTGAAGAGTACATTGATAATACCAGAATAACCACTGATCAAATAAAAACTGATGTAACAAATATAATGTCAAATGAGAATGATAATTTAGCATCTGAAACTTCTGATCTTGACTATAAAGCTCAGGAAACTATTGATGCCCAACTAGAAACATTAGCAACTGATTTAGCTGGAGAGATGGATGGTACATTACAAAATGGTGTAAAAGACTGCTCAGATACAACTGTAAAGTTAAAAGATTCGCTGGAAAATTCATTAAAGCAACACCATAAACAATATGATGATGCCATCAATACTCATAGAGATAATAGCTTAAAGCATTATACTAATTTCGATACTGAAATTAAAAATCTCAGTGATGGCTGGACAAGAGAAGCAGCCACAAAATTCACTGAAGGTAAACGAGACTGCTCTGAAAAAATTGATAGCGAAATTAGATTATGGGATGCTGAAGCTAAAGATTTGAATAATAGCTTAACTGAGATGCTTGCTGATCATAAAACTAAATATGAACAAAATGCGAAAACCCTTCAAAACAGCTTGTCAAATACTACAAGAGACACCATTCAAAATGTGAAAGATGCTATTGCCGATTTTACACTTCAATTTATGAATTCAATCGATGATGCCACTGAACTCGCGGAAACTAACGAAGATAAACTTAGAGATATTCACAACGCTTCAAGTTCAATTCCGGAAATTTCTAAAGTTACCACTTGGCAAGTAGTCGGAAAAGATGCAATGATCGCAGCAATAAAAGACGCGGTATATCGTGTTAAATCATCAATCATTATCGTGACACCAGTGGTCGTTCCTGAGGTCCTTCAAGTTGTTTCGGAGTATGCCTTCCAAAAGAAAGCAGCTAGGTTCATGCTCACGAGTCATTGGGATTTACAACAATTCGGAGGAATCATCAATAAGATGAAACAGTTAGGAAATATACAATTCCGCCAATTACAGACACCGGCAGATTTTTATGCCGTCACTCGAGATGCAGAAGAAGTTATACTTTGCCCCCACTCAGATAGGGAAACCGAAATGATTGCCGTGGTTTCTAATCAAACCGCGTATAGTGTTTTATATTCGCAATTTATCGGGCCAATCTTCCAAGCGAATTCGAGACCAATTAAATAATTCTGACAAAGCAGATTAACAGAGGTAAAGAATTGAGTACGTTTGAAGTAACCTAAGATAAACCGGTAAATTTTTTATAATATTTTTTCTTTTCTTTAATTTTTAGATTTTGAAACGTTTTTTTCAAAGGCATCGTATTTCATGTCCGAGATTTCAGGCTGTTCATTATAGTAAAGATAGCGATGACGCTTGATCTCTTGAACTAAAAAAGTAATTTTATCTTGGTTTGGTTTTTGTCTTTCGGTCATGATTCCCCGTCCTTAATAGCATATAGTCTATTATTTTACAGAGCCAAATAAAATTAATGGGGCAAAATCATTAAAGTCGAATTGCTTTTTAAAAAAAATGAAGGGAAAAGATTTCTAATCTTCATTTGAAAGAGACTTACAGAAATACTGAAAGCAGTAAGAGACTAGCAAAAATATGAAATATGAGATTGAAAAAGAAAAAAGAAATATACCTAGATTCTTAAAGTCATATTTCCTTGCAATCAATAAGAAAAGAAATTTCGAGAACTTGAAATGAAATTATATCTGAAACGAGGTCACTTTCAGGATAAAAAACCATGTTGCGCAAATTTATTATACGAACACGGTAAACACTTAGAGGGAACTGCTCGAGATGATTTGGCATGTGATGATTGGGCATATTTGGATTTTCCAATTAAATGGGTATATGTTAATGGGTTTGAGGCACCGATGGGTCAATTTAATTATCAAGAATTACATCTAAAACATTCCAATGATACTCAATGGACTATAATTGATAGCCAGGGAGAATATGAATATTTCATGGACAATCCTATTCATTATCCTACAAGTCCTTCAGGAGAATTTTTTGCTGCACATTCAAATATTCGAAATCTTAAAGATGAGAACAAAGATTACGATTTCTTTCTATGGATTTTTATACATGAAAAGAATCAGTGGAAATTACAAAAAAAGATTGAAATAGAAGATTGGTTTCGAATTATGGATTTCAGTTCCGATAATAACACATTATTTCTATATGGTTATCATAAGATAATTGCAATATCCATATTAGATTATTCCAAAAAAAACGTATTAGAAGTGAAATACGGTAAGGCATATTTTACAAATGCACATTTATCAGTGGATAGGAATTTTCTGCTTGCAGTCTTTCTTACAGAAAAAAAAAAACTCAGATATCATGTTATTAAGTTATCGAATTATAACCAGATAATCCTCTCTCGAGGAATGAATACCATAAAAGACAATATTTTTGATATTCCTGATGAGGTAAAAATACCCCTAGCAGTGGAGAACGGCAGTGTATTACTTACCATATCGAAAAAACACTGAATAATGTTTTACAAGAGGGAGTATCTGGTCGAAAATCTCTTTTTTTAGAATTTAGAGTTAGAAATTATGATTGTGGAAATGGTTTTCATAAGCACAGTAAAATCCCATTCAAATTAGGATTCTTGGGATAATCCTGTAGGGGAAGCATCTCTAATCGCTTTATTACTTTTATAGTTTTTAATTGTTTCTACACTCAGTTTATAGGATTCATTTTCCAAGCAAACTCTTAAAAAATTAATAAAATTGGGTTTATCATCATTATATAACGTGAAAGCTAAAAAGAATAAAATTATTAAAAAAAAAAGTTAGAGAGTAAAATTAAAAGGAAATTATGTCTTTAGGAAAAGTTTTTCTATAGGTTTTGGTAGCATGAATCCTATATAACCACAGATTACTCCTATCGTTAGTAATATTTTCGCAGTATAAGAAGCAATTACAGCAGCGTCGAGTGCTCCAAAACCATAAAAGTTCTCTAAAATATTTTCGATAGGATCAAAGATCTCCAGAAGACTCCCAAATGTAATCAAGATTACATAAACCATTAAAAATTTAGATTTTAATTTTACTTTGCGATCATCTGATTTGAATGATTCTATAACAATCCAACTACCGGCTACAGTGAAAAACATTAGTGAGCCTGTTAGGTAGGCATAACTAATCGGCGAATAAGTCACAATAAAAGGGAAACTTGTCGCTCCGAAAATTCCTATATTAGTAGTTACAATATACCACCAACTTCCCTCCATAGCTGCACAAATAATTCCAACAATAACAAGAAGAATAATACGGTTTTTCTTTGTAATACTTGTTAATTTCGAAACCCCCGCGATCCAAATGAAATGAAAGATAAATAAGGCACCCCCTTGTAGCATGAAGAAAGCTTTAAAAATCCAACTAGGGAAAGTATCTGTAATTATTATATAAAAAAAGTTAAAAAGAACTCCCCCCCATGCAGAAATACCAGCAAAAAAGATAGCAGCAATAAGAACCATTGTATAGTATTTCGTTTTAATCCCCTTAATAATCATTATTAACGCTAAAATTATATTAATCAGTATAAAAATAATAATAGTTATACCTATAGTCATCAAGCCCCCATAACTGAGCAAAGCATCACGATACTGAAAAATCAATTTATTTTCACCTTTAAATTTTTTATTACATTAGTCTACAAAAAAAGATTAGTTTATAAAATATGTAAAAATTGAACCTTGTTTGTCTCATTGTGTCAAACAATTTCTTTTACTATAATATTGCATTTAGGACTGCAGCAATTACTACAGCATTATCAATCGGAAAAAAGTTATAATATAATGAAAGTAATAATTTTTTGTAAAAATACAAAATGAAAAAAAAAAAAGAATGAAATTTGGAAATTTTTCGTTTTTATAAAGCTCTTAATGCTTTATCAAGCTCTTCAAGTTGCTCCTTTGTAAATTGTCCAGGAGACATAGACTCAGCATATTCTTGAATTTGGCGTAATGAAAAGCCCATAGCCATTTGTGCTTGAGGACTTTCGACAAGTTGTTTTAATCTTTCTCTGAGGAATTTTCCAGAGACCTCATCTTCTAAAAGTTCGCCTAGGGTCATATCAACATTATATTTATCTGGCATTTTTCCTTAATCACCTTATGTTTAATAGTATTAAAGCAAGGCTTTAATGATATTATTTAATATGTTAATTGATATAAAGTTACTTTAAAATTTTGTTTTCGAAAGCACAGTTTTTCTTGTCAAAATTTCGAAGCGTATATGGAGACTTTTATCTTTAGGAAAAAGTCGGATTATTACATACATATTAATTAAGTTTGAAAAATCTATAATTTCAGGATCATCTCTTTTTTGTTCCCAGCCAGAGAAATTCTTAAAAATTAAATTATTTATATTTGCGGGATTCTATTTCTTGGCTAATTCGAGTGGAGGGTCTTGTTATTATTACCCTACGAATTAGATAGATTCCCATGCCAATTGTGAGAAAGCCTGCACTTATAATCAACATGAAAATATAAGTCTCCAAAGTATCAATCACATAAGTGTAACAATGCCCTCCCCAACATATGCCACCCTGGTATCTAGGGAAAGCTGCAAGTATCGTACTGAGAATGGCGATTGCAATTGAAAGACCAAAAAAGGAATTATGGATTATCTTTAAAAAAATTTTGTTGGGATCTCTCATTTTCATAATACAAATATATGGTTTAGAATTTAATTCTAATGTTGTTTTTGGTAGAAATAATCTAGATGATGATTCGAATATTTATTAATTCTAATTTATTAAAGGAAGATTTATTTATATTTACGGGAATCTATTTCTTCGCGAATTCGAGCGGAAGGTCTTGTTATGATTATTCTTCGGATTACATATAAGATTAATGCAACAATGAGAAAAAGAGTACTCAAAATCATCATAAAAATATATGTACTCAACGTTTCAATCCTTATAGGCTCACATATACAGCCAGCACAAGTGGGACAAGGAGGATATGTATTATTATAGAAAAATGCAATTATCGTACTTAGAATTATGACTGATACTGAAAGAGTAAGGAAAGATGTATAAATTTTTTTTAATATGAGTTCGTTAGGATCTCTCATTTTTATAGTATATATATCCAGTCTAGAATATAATTATTATTCTATGATGATTACACGATCCAACAGCAGGAAGATGTTTAAGATGTGTAAGGAATTATTTATATTGTCGATATTTTTTTTCCTCAGCAATACGGAGTGAGGGTCTAGTAATTATTATTCTACGAACTACATAAACAATTATGCTAATTATGAGAAAAGTTGTGCTTATACTTAACATAGAAATATATGTTCCCAACGTGTTAAGAGGGGGACATTCACACGTAGCACAAGCAGGGCATGATGCATACCACTTACTAAATGCCAAAACCGTACTGAAAATTGCAGTAGCTATTGAAAGCATCAGGAAAGAATTGTGAATTTTTTTTAATATTACTTCTTTTGGATCTCTCATATTCATGATTAAATAATTCAATGTAGAATATAATACTGATGTTGAAAGAGATTTTTAATTGATGAATATTTGATCTAATTTTGACAAAAGAGAGAGCTAAAAAAAATATTTAATCCCATGTAGCTCTTTTCACAGCATTATCATCGTCTTCACTATGGATTCGCTTCAAATCAATATCTTGATAACCAGGTAGAACGCCCAACATCCTTCTCATAGCAAACTCGACATCTTTAGCCGACGCCACAAACCTGCCGACGATAAGGATATCTGCTCCCATTTCCATAGCATACATCGCAGTACTTGGTTCAATCCCTCCAGCAACGGCTACTAATACCCTATCTTTACCAGAAGCTTTCTTTTGATCTTTGTATAACTCCTTAATTTTTGGAACTAATGCCCATCTTTGTTTTTGTTGAGCATCAGGAGATTTATCCCCTTCTGTGGACTGTTCAACATCAATTGCTCTATGAATTATGACTACATCGGGCGTTTCTTTCAATGAACTTAATTTTTCAATAGGATTTTGAACTTCCATAGTATCGACAAAAGCATGAATCCCAAGTCGTTGTGCTTCCATAATAAATTTATCGAGGGAAGCAGTAGAAGCTAGGCCACTTGCTACAACACCATCAGCGGTTGCATCAAATGCAAAATCAACTTCCAATTTTCCCACATCTAAAGTTTTTAGATCAGCAACTATAAACTTTTCTGTTGCAATTTCCCGTATTTTCTTAATCGATTCGACTCCGTATTTCTTCAGAAATGGTGTGCCAACTTCAAGTAAAATTCGATCGCTCTTTGGTAATAGTTGTACTACTTTAATTTGTTTTTCAAGGGCTGGATGATCTAAAGCTACTTGTATATAGGGCGGTCTCCATAATCGAGGGACCCTCAATCCCGCAACTGGATGCTTTGCTCTATCCTTATCATAAAATATTTTTTCGATGGGAGGATACCCTCTTAATGCTCTCTGTATTGCTAGTTTTGTTGCTCCATAATTGAATTGATAAATTTTTCGATAATCATTAGCGGCTGGATGGATATATACGCTTACTATAATTACCCAATCGTCCACTTTGCTTAATGGAATTAAACCTTCCTCTACAGCATCGGCAATACCTTTCGCAACCGCTGCTTGTGCTGGTCCAAATATTTTATTTGCATCTTTCATATCAGCGACCGTGACTTTAGGCACTATAAGGCTAACCGGTTTAGATAGAAGGTTTGGTCTTATTGCTGCTAATAATCCTCCGTGCCCCTTTGAGGGTGTTGATAAGGCATTTGCAAATGAGATTCCAACAGGTCCATTTCTTGAACCGATTATCAAATCCACATGAGCTAAATCATTTCCCTCTCCAATAAGAGCCTCGCCGATAAAGTAATCCGTTTTTGGCATACAGTTTTCCTTTTTAACTTTTTTAATTTTTCTTCTTATTAAGATGTAAATATCTTCTATTAATAATGGTATATGTTATAGATAACATCTACAATTAATTAGAGTTAATCTTCTATTAATAAAATTATTGATTGAAATTACCGTTTGAAATATTATGTAAATTTGATATTTTGTCAAATTTAAACAAGAATCAATAACAGGGAGTCTTAGAAAATTAGAGAGATCTCCGTTTAAATCTCTTTGGACTTACTCTGCGGGATGTTCTAAAAATCACTCAATTTAATTTCAGATCTCGCTAAACTCTAATAAAAAACACTATCTTTCTCCTTTTATTAAAAAGATAATTCCAACAATAGCAATCACAATACTAACTACTGCGCTTATTGTTATCAAAGAGATGGTGAATATCCTCCCAAACGATGTGGGCAACCCAGTTTGTTGAAAAGATAGATTATTTGTAAAAACTAATAAGAAGCTTGATAGAAACTCAACAGCAGCCACTCCCAATAAGATAAAACCCACGAATCTCTTCATTCTAAATTACCATTTACTTATGTTATTAATAATTATGTATGCCACTATTAAAAAATTTATCAAGCTATTGTTAAACATATAATATCAGTGATTAAGTCTATTCTTTTAATTCCATGATTAATTCATGAATTCGATTAAGCCCAGAAATAAGATAATCTTTAGGCAATCCAAAGCTGATTCGAAAAAATTTATCCATACCAAAGTGATCCCCAGGTACAATAAAAACGCTCTTATCTTTGCGCAAACGTTCAGCAAATTCAGAGGAATTTATATCTAAATAATATCGAACAAATGCAATTGCAGCAGCTTGAGGAGGAACAACTTTAAATGTATTTCCTTG
Source organism: Candidatus Thorarchaeota archaeon (assembly GCA_048882645.1). Classification (GTDB taxonomy): domain Archaea; phylum Asgardarchaeota; class Lokiarchaeia; order Sigyniarchaeales; family SOKP01; genus Loki-b32. The sequence continues at coordinate 25,736 of JBHLRJ010000008.1, read as the reverse complement.
GCTGTCTATCCAATTTTGTAAGATAACGTATCCTTTACGTATGTAATTACGTGTACGTTGAATAATACGAGGTCTTACTTCTGGAGACATTGCGATAGCAGCGAGCTTGTTTGATAACATGGTGGCACTGATAGTTGTATATTCATGCCGTGCCCAAATATCATTTATCAAATCATTCGGAGCTACTAACCATCCAATACGAATTCCTGGTAATCCATATGCTTTACTCATGCTACCAACTGCTATCACTTTGTCATAGCTTCCGAAAAAAGAAGGAGTTTGCATTTCTGTTAATCGCTCGGCACCGCTATAAACTTCATCAGCTAAGAGCCAAGCCCCAGCTCCTTCGGCGATATTGATAATCGCATCCATTTCATTTTCTTTTAGAATGTATCCTGTGGGATTATTGGGATTACATACAGTTATAAGTTTTGTATTTTTACTTACCATTTCATTTAATTCATCTAAATCAACAGCCCAATCGTTCTCCTCTCGTAAATGGAACTCTTTTAATTTATAATTATAATTTTTAGCAATACCCCAAATTTGCATGTAATTAGGAAGCATTACTACGATTTCATCACCGCTGGTAAGCAATGTTTGTGTGGCTATATAATTAGCTTCAATTGCTCCTACTGTAACAAGAACATCATTAGGAGTAGCTCCATTATATAGTACGGCTATATTTTCTCTTAATTCCGGTATACCATTCACATGTGGGTAATTTAGTTCGGTAGCTAGTAATTGGTTTATCTTATCAGTATCATCTGATAACAAATCACGAAGCACAAGCGGATGAACCCCACTTTCAGACAGGTTAAAATCAACATCCTGTTCAAACTTGGACATCCAACGTTCCATGAGAAAGGGTTGAAATTTTGGCATTATTAATCCTCTACATTAGTAATGATAAAACAAAGTGTAATATCAATTTTAAATGTTTAAAATGAAATGCAAAAAGAAAATTTCAGCGTAATATGAATATTCACAAAATTATAAATATCAAAATTGACATTTATATCAATAAAAATAATATAAGATTAAATTAAAAAGGGTGAAATTAAAATTTCATATACAATGGCAGAGGGTAAATTCCCTAAGAAACCGAACTATGGAAATATTTTAGAAGCCTGTAGAAAAGATTTTAGAAATTTTAAAAAAGATAATGAAAATCAAGTTTTAGGGCTTATGAATGAGCGAATTAAACAATTTACTGAAATTAACATAGATCCTAAGCTAATTAGTGATCAAAAAGAAAATTTAGAAAGTGTAAAGAAATTGATTAGAGAAGGGAGAGATGACATCGCATTTTCATTGTTTTTTAGAACATTCCCATCATGCTTGCCTCATAGATCAAAGAGAATTTAAATAATAATTATTTCATTAGTTTTAATTTTCTACTAAGGCGATTTTAATTGTAAAGCATGTTAACTTAAATTAGGTCCATTACTTCGATAAGATTTTCAATTTTACGACCTTTCCAATCTATTTTAACTAAATGAAAAGGATCTTTCTCATTTGGATCACGTATCATAACAGCATCCATACCAAACTGAGAAGCTCCCGATAATTCATTACTATCACCATCTCCAATGTAAAGACATTCCTTTGGTTCAACTCCCAATTGTTTACATGCTAAATTATATATTTGAGGATTGGGTTTTTCATACCAACTGAAGCAGAGAAGATAGTAACATTAAAGAACTGAAAAAACTCAGTATTTTTCCATAAGAGAGGTACCTCTGAAGAACAATTACTTATTAATCCCGTCTTATATCCCAACTCTCTAAGATTTATTAAAATATCGATAGCTCCTTTTTTAGGAGTTAAAGCCTTGCAGGTATTTTCTTGTCTGATCTGTACACATTTCTGAATTTTTTCATTGTTTATTGGAACTTTAAGTACATTACAAACATATTTTATACTTTCTTCAGTGGTTTTAAAAATGCCAGTTCCACGTTCATGAGTCGTACCACGCCATAATCTTGAAAAATTTTCTATAGAAACTTCGAGAACTGAAGCCATATCTTGTAATAACCTATTGTATCCTTGAATTGAATAATTATCGACAATCGTGCCAAATAGATCAAAAATAATAGCCTTGTATTTCATAGGATCTTATTATCGTACGATATGTTTTATTTAATATTATTTAGAGAATCAATATTCCAAAGATATTTCTTTAAATCAAGTCTAAATTCGTTTGTAAATTTTACACCTTCCAGTTCTAATAACTTTTTATGGTATTGCTTATCCTCAATTGATTTCATTGATAATTTACCATTTGAACTAATAACCCGATGCCACGGTAAATTGTATTTTTTAGAAGAAGAATTTAGAATCCATGAGACCTGTCTAGCGGCTCTAGGATTTCCCGCTAGCTTAGCAATAAATCCATATGTTAAAACTTTCCCCTTTGGGATATTTTTTATAATATGTATGACATCTTGAGTAAATTCAGAGGGAATTCTATTGCACCCGTATCGTGAAAAATGTTTAATTTTTATTAAATTCTTGCTCTATCTCTTTTGCCCTAATATGAAGTTCTTCTAAAGTTAATTTATTTAATTCTTTAGTTTCAAAAATAATGTGCTCACAATCATATTTAGTGAAATCATTTTCAATTATATTGAGTTCAAAGTTTAATTTATCATCCCATAATCGCGACCCGGGGTAAGGAGTTGCTACAAAGTAATTAATTTTATCATTTTGATCGAATGGTAATTCTTTGATAAAATCTACAGTGTTTTGAAATGTATCTCTGGTCTCTCCAGGTAAGCCTAATACAAAATATGCTTGAATCGGAATATTATTGTTTTTAAGGTGCCTTAATCCATTTACTACTCCTTCAGGATTTTGATATTTCAGATTCTTTTTTAAAACTTCAATGCTGGCAGATTCTATACCGGTGGCTACTAATTGGCAACCTGCATTTTTTAATAGGAGTGCTTCTTTATCCGTTATTGTATCTACACGGAGTTCACATCCCCATGGAATTTCAATATCGTGATCAATGAACATCTGGCAAAAATCTTTAAAAAAATTTCTATTAATATTGATATTATCATAGAAATTAATATAATTATAAGTTTGCATTGATATAATATCTTTTATTTCAGATAAAATTGAATCTATGCTTCTTATTTTAGTTCTTTTGAATAATTTTTGTCGTGAGCAAAAAGAACATTGATTAGGACATCCTCTATTTACAATAATACTAGCTACGGTATAATAATAGTATTCGTGAGACAGTTTATAACGTGCAGGTATTGGTACCTTATCGATTTCTGTTTCAATAATTTGATCATTTACTTTTAGATTTCCCTCTGTATTAATGAACGCAACGCCCGGAATAGAGCATATTCTCGCTTCAAATTCTTCAAGTTTTTTTGCATTTAAAGATTGAGACATTAATATTTGAACTAATTTTAGAAAGGAATTTTCCGCTTCCCCAATACAGATAAAATCAATCAGGTTTTCTGTTGTTGTATCCTTGGTTAAAATATCTTTATACAAAAAAGTAACATGAGGTCCACCTAAAACCGTGTAGTTATTTTTATTATGATCTTTAATAATCCGTGCTATATCAAGAGCTAAATGAAATGTGTTTGTAAGAGAAGTGATACCAAAGATTCTATAATCTTCTATCTTCCTTCTTATTAAATCTTCTAACTCTTTTTTATTTAAGTCTAAATACTGTTCAAGATCTAATATATCAACAGGGATATTATGCGACTCTAAAACTGCTGCTAGGTATAATAAACCTAGATTAGGTTCTCTATAATAAGCTTTTTGAACTTCATGAGATTTAGAAGTTTTAGGATTTATTAGAAGAATCATTATCTGGGATATTGGCTTTATCTTTCTCTTCTTTAGTTAATTGTTCTGGAATCTTAAAAGCATTTACAAGAGCTTCGATGGAACCATGATTGCTAAACTTTTTTTCATCAATTATGGGAATAATTAATTCTAACGGAGGAGATTTATCATCCTTATTAATATATAATTCTATCCCTTGTATTTGTCTTTCTTTTATGACTAATCTGGTTGAATAATTAAGATCTCTAAAAAAAGTAAATCCATTATTTAATCTTCCTAATTTAACTGGTTGTATACTCCTTTTTTCTTCTTTAATAAAGGATTCTGTGACTTCTTCTTCAGTAAAAATTTGACCGGCTATTATCATAAATCTTCGGATTAGATTATCTGGTTGGGGAATATTATTAATATATTCAATTGCTTTGAGTATATTCGGATTTTGAATAGTGTTAGGAGTTTGATACCTGTCAATAGTTTTTTCTACGAAATCTTTCTTTTCAATTGGTTTTGCTCTACCTGGCCCTAATTGTTTTTCCATTATTTTTTGAAAGTTATTATCTGTTTTAGAGTATGTATTTAATGGATACACTCTATAGAATAATTTTAACTGCTGTCGTAGCTTTCCGGCTAAAATCCCTCCGTAAACTTGAATTTTAAGTATACTTTTAAGTCCATTAAAAGTCCAAATACTTTTCGTATCATGATCAACAAGTAGAAATACTTTTTCAGCACTTGTATCATTTATTATATCACTAACTATAGTACCTTCTACTATTTCTCTTGTTTCCATAAAAGGAAATTCTGTTAACTCAACAACTTCAAATATCTGCATAAAGGATGATATATGATATTCTTATATAATTTTAATATGTTATGGTCTTTAAAATAGATATCTTAAAATGAGAAATAAATCTTAACCTTAGAAATATATCTAAACCTTAAAATTCCATAAAATTTTTATGAAAAAATACATTTTTGATGTTAATCTTGTTTTTTTAAGTTCGATTATGATGTACCGTGTCTTCTGAAAAAATTGTATACAAGTTAAACATCAGTGGCGGAAAAGAAGGTCCTGGAAAAGGATTATCTAAATTGATTGAGATTGATGAGAAAAAATTTAGATTTGAAGGGATGAAAATTGGGGATACATTTAAAGGTGGGCTCATAGGATTTGCGAATTACGAGTTTGAAATTACAGGGGGAAGCGACACAAGTGGATTTCCAATGAGAAAAGATGTTCACGGACCGGTGAAAAAGAAAATTCTTGTTTCCAAACGTGGCATCGGGTATAAACAAAAAGCAGAAAAAAGAAGAAGAAAAACTAGCAGAGGTATAGAAACTAAAAGAAAAGGTGAAAAGAGGAGAAGAACAGTTAGAGGCAACGAAATAACTTTTGATATGACATTGATCAATTTAAAAGTAGTTAAATATGGAGAAGCCGAACTTTTTAAGAAAGAAACAGAATAAACACCCTAAATGATGAGTTATCATGGTTAAAGTTAAAAAATGCAGTTTCTGTGGATATGACATACCCATTGGTCGTGGAATTATGTTTATTAGACGAGATGGTACAATATTGAATTTTTGCACCAATAAATGCAGAAAATCAATGTTAATGTATAATAAAAAAGCAAGAAAAACACGATGGACTTCATATTACGGGAAACAATAGAGGCTTAACAAGCTAAGTTCCCTACTTAATACTTAAAAAAGAATCTGATTATTGTAGTCTGGGGAATTTAAGTAGTTCATCTAATAGGTAAATTTTGGAGTTTTTATTAAACCATATATCTCTCTTAGTTTAAAGTTAATCGTTTAAAATTAAATTATATGAGTGATTATGATAAAAGGCCGGAAAAAGAGAATGAGTTTAATGATAAAGAAAGATCTGAAGAAAATCAGAGTTTTATCAAAAGTAGTTATAAATTATTTGATGAAACCGAAGATATTCCTGGAGAATTCAAATCTAATTATGAACCTCTAGATGAGAATGAAGAAGAAGTTAAAAATTTAAAAACAGAATATGAACATTTAAATGAACCAGGAAATCTCAACCGCGATATTTATTCAACCTTAGATTTCATAGCTGATATTCAATCCGAAATCTCAAAATTACTACCTGTTAATGAGCTCCATGGTGGAAGGATTTCCTATGACAAGCTATCTAAATATATAGGTATGCATAAACGCTATATTAGAGATACAAGAAGTAGGATACAAAACTCTAATAGCTCAAAATACAATCCAGACTTCAAGTTTTCTAGAAAACAATTGGAAGGCTTTTTTAATTTTTTATGCCAAGAGGTAAAGAACGCAGACTTCAATAACATTATTAAAATCTTCTCTAAATATACTGAATTGAATGAGCTTTCTGATTATCCTCTACAACAATGGAATTTATATAATCCGGATCTAAAAATAAAATTCTTCAATTGTCTTGATAATACTGAGAAAGGATATTATTTTGGTCTGTTATTAGCAGATGGGACGAATGAGAAAGAGAAGATCGGACTTTTCCTAGAAAAGGGGGATCTCAATGTAATCGAGAAGTTTCGAGATGTATTAGGGATTTCTAATAAAGTTGAATATGTAGTAGATCGAAGAAGAAGAAAGAAATCGGGAGAGTATCCAGCAAGATATGGTGTGAGAGTAGGTTGCAAACCTATGGTTGAGGATTTAAAGAAATTAGGTTTTTTTGATTTTAAAAATGGAAACGCGTTAAAAAAGGGATTTTTTACAAGTTTAAAACGTGAAGTGGCGTTGTCAGTTTTATTGGGATTTTATGATGGTGATGGTGAAGAAGGGGCTCCTATCATTCATAGTAATAACAGAAAATTTTTACAGCAATTAAAAAAGGAATTTAGTATCAAATACGATGTTAAACTTAAGAGAGAGGGAGGGAAAGATTTCGTATGGATTAAAGAAAGTAAAGTAAAACCTCAATATTACTTGAGGATAGGTCCAGAAATATTCAATCAAGCAATGAAAACATATATATATAGCATGGAGAGGAAACGAAAATACTTTCCCATGAGAAGGGGTAAACGAGCATATGAAATTCTTGCTCAAAATGTAAAATCTAAAGAACTTCTTGAAATAATGGTTCTCATAGGGCCTAGAACCTACTTAGCTGATAAACTTGGCTGTAGTTTCAAGCTCTTTAAAAGATTATGCGATAATTATGGCGTTAAGACTTTACCTCATTCTTATTGGAAGAGATCTAAAAATAAGAATTGGAAATCGAGTTTTGAGAGGAAATTTAAAGATTTTAGAAATAGGTTTTTAGATTGATGCTACAACACTCATCTAGCTTGATTTTATTGTAATCTAGGGAATTTTAGCAGCTCATCTATTAAATCCACATGACTTACGCTTAGAAAGCAAAAATACTCTCTAATTTACGATCATGCGTTTGCAACAGAACCGTTCAATTCCTAGCTCTTTAAATGCTTTTTCTGAGCTCTCCCCCTTCTCGATATATTCCAGATAAGGTTCATAAACATGAGCAATTAGTTTTCCACATGAAAAACAACGGATAGGTATAATCATAATTTCTGTAAAGTAGCATCTAAAAAAAATTTTTAGGTTTTTCTTCCCAAATGAAAAATTTTATTTAATTTCGTATATTTCTTCTGCTATATCAACTCGATGATTTATGAAAATATATCTGAAAGAAAATATATTTGAAGGAGATGATTGAAAATTTCATATGTTAAGTTTCAAATTCCTGATAAATTAAAAACTCAACTAAAAAATGCTATCAGTACAATCGCAGAGACGCGAGATTCAAAGATTCGTAAAGGGATGAATGAAGTAACTAAATCTATTGAGCGAATGCAAGCTAAATTAGTTGTAATGGCTGAGGATGTTAACCCTCCAGAAATATTGTTTCATATTCCTCTTCTTTGTGAGGAAAAAGGGATTCCTTATGGGTATTTATCAACTAAAAAAGAACTTGGTAATACTGCTAGAATCAATGTTGGAGCAAGCGCAATTACCATAGAGAATGTTGGTAGTGGAAATGAAGGCATTTTAAATGATGTTATTAAGAAGTTGGAAGAAGTAAAAAAATAAAATACTAGGTGAGCGTTCTTGGTTAAGTTAGATAAGTCTAAGGGAGTCTCGGTTGTAGATCAATCTGTCCCAGCTCAAGTGATTCAAATTATTGGCCGAACTGGACTTACAGGAGAAATAACTCAAATAAAGGTTCGAATCTTAGAAGGTCCTGATAAAAACCGAATATTGACTCGGAATGTGAAAGGTCCCATTAAAATGAATGATATAGTGATTTTAAGAGAAGTTGAAAGAGAAGCACGAAAGATTCGAAGACGTCGATAGGCTTAATTATTTATCGAATATCTTCTCTAAATTTTAAAAATTCAAGATAAAATTAGTTTAAAAATGATTTTTATTGAATGGGAATGAGATTTATTTTTAATTCATATCTAGATGCTTTTTTTTAATTAATATCTCAAGTTCTGATACGAGCCAACATAGCTCGTCAAAAGTAGAAGAAGATCTTAGGATTTCTTCAGTTTTATCCTTAACTTCTTTTTCTAAAGGTTTCTTTTTTAAAAGAATTAGTTGAATTTCAGCAAGTCTCCTTGCCAAATCTTCATATGAAGTTTCTTCTTGTAGAAGTTTATGTGCAGCTAGAGTTATTTCAGCTTCAAGATCCATTTCTAAACCGGTCTCTATAAGTTCAAGTGTATCCTCGATTTCAAGCTCTAGCTCCTCTCTTTTTTTTATTTGAAGATCTTTATTTAAATCCATCTTTAACAATTCCATAATAGCTAGAAAAGCACCATACTCTTTATTTTGATAATTAATCTGGACTTTTGCAGAGGTTTTCCTTTTGTTGTTTAAGTCACTTGCTCTTTTTATACCAAAATTTCTTTTTCTCTTTGAAGATTGTGAACCAAACCATAAATAAATTGTTTTAATGTCATCTATTAAATAGACTTTAGCAACGTGAAAATCTATTTTACGAATTTTTCTTAAAACACCATTTTCATATACACTATATAATATCATAGAGTTTCTCTTTTTAATGTGTACATTAAAACTAATTTAAATTGAATAATAAATATTTAACTCTAAAATATAGGGATAAAATATAGAACTGTTATTTGGAGGATTCTTCAGAAAATCCTAATAACTTTAGATTTTTTTCTTCATTATACAAGTATTCACGCAGAGCTATTCTAATTGCTTCCGATCGACTTGGCACGATCCTTAATTTTATCAGCTTTTGTATGTTTTCATCATAAATTGTCGGTAGATTGATTGTGATATTTATCATCTTAGGTTTAGTTTTCTTTTTATCACTATCTATCATTCATGTAGCTCCGAGTAACCTTACTTTTAAATGGATTATATCTTTAGTCAAAAAAGTGAACCAGAAATGCGGGTATATTCTATACTCTAAAAATTTTCACTCCTTTCCAATAATATATAGTAAGTAAAAAATGTTTATAAATTTATTTATCTCTATTTAAAGTATTTAAAGCATTCAATATCAGATATAATTTATTTTGAGTGTTTAATTAGTTAGATGAACATTTTATTAATTTTTATAAGAAATTGGATGAAAATATTTTAACAATTAATAGGATATTACCTCAAATCATTAAAATCTGTAGTTAGATCAACTTTATTTCTTTTATTCACCATTTTATTGATATTATTCTTCTCTGGAGTATTATTAATGAGATAAATCCTAAAAGGAGAAATATTAGAAAGAAATAACCTAATGATATTTTAAACCAATTATATTCATAATCCCCCAAATATGAAATATACACAGAAAGTAAGCCAGGGGGGATTTCTACATTTTTAAACTCCCAGATAAAGCTTTTTCCATTTAAAATCTCCATAATCATTGGATCATTAGAATGAGAATCTGGAAGCCGCCCAATGACCCTAAATTCAACGGTTTCTGAAATTTTTCCTTCCCACACCGCAGCTGTTCCAATATCGTAAATAAAGTTTAGATAAGATACATCCCGTAATAAAGATTCGAGATTGGTCTTAAAATTATATTCTAACAAGATAGATTTATTTTTTGGAAGAGATAAGTTACATACTATTAAATTTCTATTATAAATCATAATATAATCATCCCAAGTATAAGATTCATTCCATGGATATCGAACTACGTCATGTGGAATTACACTATTATTAATTTTAATCGTGCAATTAGAATCTAATCCAAAAATATTCTTTGTAAACGGAGCAGCAATAGTTAGGTTTAAACTATCGTTTGGATTAAATATTGTATAATTACCTGTAAATACCAAGCCAAAATAACTATATGGATCAGTTGCATCAATTTCAATTAAAACACTAGCATTTGGCATAGAACATGAGTAATCTTCATTGGGTAAAAATCCACCAAATTTCGTTTCATAAACGGGTAATGGATTTGCAATTGATTGAGTATAGGTTAAATTTAGGCATAATAAGAATATCCAGAAGGCTAAAGAGATTATCTCGATTTTGAATACTTTCATTCTTCTAAAGGGAAGTATTACTCTTTGGTTTTTAAACTCTTTTGTCAAAAAATGTTACGAATAAATATAATTGAATAAACAATTACATTCTATCTTCTGATTTTACGTATCTGCCCCTCGTTTCGATAGCATCTACATTTTTAATAATCGCTTCACATTCATTCAAATTTTCCTTTTCATATTCAGAACGATATCCTTCAAGAAATGCGTTATAACAAAGCTTAAAATCATCACCATGAGAGGAAACCAGCACCCTCTTAAAAAGATGAATATCAATGCTTTTATCCTCTATTGTATCAGAATAATCATGTAACCCAAAATCGATAAGGAAGATCTCTTCTTCTTTAGTAACGATTAAGTTGCTTGTAGTGAGATCTCCATGGATATGTCCACTTTTATGTAGGGTGGCAATATAGCCTCCTATTTTCTTGAATAAATTTTCTTTTTTACTATTATCAATTTTTCCTAATAATTCTTTGAGTTTCTCTCCCGTTATATACTTCATAATAATAATAGAATTGTGAGTGTCAATTTCATATACTTGAGGAACATTTAAACCATAGGATTTAGCTTTTATCAAGGCTCTTCCTTCGTTCACAGTTCTCTCAGTTCTAATAATGTTATCCAATTCTTCTAATCGGTATTTTTTAGGTATTCTATATTTGAAAATGACCTCTTTATCAAACCAGTGCCCAAAGTAAAGATTCGCTTCAGCACCTTTATGGATGAGTTTCTTTTTAAAAATTTTAGGATGCATCTCTACTTTTCGAACCTCCAAGGAACGATGATATTATCCATTCTCTCCTTAGGCTTTATTATTGTATTAAGGATTTCATGTCCTCCCTCACTCTTATATCGTAATATTCCAGTCCAGGCTATCATTATTCCGTTATCTCCTGCATACTTTAAAGGAACCACTTCAAATCGGGCATCATGTTCGGAACTAATATATTGAATCATCTGTTGTAATCTCTTATTTGCAGCTACCCCACCTGTTAGTAATACTTCCTGCTTCTTTGTATGAGCAAGCGCTCGCTCTGTCACTTCTGTTAACATAGCAAATGCTGTCTCTTGCAGTGAATAAGCTAGATCATTAAGTGTAAATGTTTTATTAAATTCTGAGGAGAGTAATAATCTCCTTGCAGCAGAGTACAGTCCTGAAAATGATAAATCCATACCTTTGACAATGTATGGTAGAGGGATGTATTTGTTTGATTCTAATGCTAACTTTTCGATCTTTGGACCCCCCGGGTGTTTTAGATTAGCATCACGAGCGAAAGAATCAATCATATTGCCGACAGCAAGATCGAGAGTCTCCCCAAATATTTGATATTTATTTAATTCATAAGCACTCACTATAGTGTTACCACCTGATACATATAATGTAAGTGGATCATTGATATTACACATTAAACGTCCGATTTCCACATGTGCAACACAGTGATTTACGCCAATTATCGGGATTTTTAAAAATTGACTCAATAAACGAGCTACTAGAGCCCCTATTTTTAAAACAGGTCCTAAACCGGGACTCTGGCTAAAGGCAATTAAATCAATATTTTTTATAGACAATTTTGCTTGTTCAAGAGCGTTATATATTATCTTCATGAAATTGTTTAGGTGTTGTTCTCTCACTAATGCAGGATGGAGTCCTCCTTTTTCTGGTATGAATATATCACTAACAAGACTATAGACTTTTCCACTAAAGTCAATAATGCCTACACTAAATGTATGTGCAGTAGATTCTATTCCTAAACATAATTTCTCCATAAATTTCGCCTAGGATATTCTTACATAAATTTGATAAATTTGTCTAAAGCTTTTTTAAAAGAATTAGATCATTAACCTCTGAAGATCGAGAAGTATTTTAACAATTGGCTAAATTACATAGACTTAGTACGTTTTCGAGGAGATCTTCTTGTAGTTTTTTGTTTAGGAGCCCCTCGTCTTTTGAATACGGTATAACCACAACGTCCACAACTCCATCTATCGTAATGATCAGCTAGGAAATAACTTGGTCCACATTTGGGACATGATCTATGTGTTCTTACTAATTTGTTTCCTTCTACTTTATAATAATCTGAAGCACGCATTATTTTCAAATTTAGTATAATTTTTAGTACTCGAAAAGGTGTTTATAGGATTCTTTTCTTCTTTTTAATTGATATATTTGAGTTCGCTTTTCTTTATCAAGATTACGAACTTGAATGTGGAATGGTTCAAAAAAACGTAGATCATCAGCATTTTCATAAATATTCGCTTTGCCTATTGTATAAGAAGATCCAAAATGAGTTTCAAGCTTCTTTATGATAGTATGTGTTTCTTTAGAACCCTGTATAGCAGCAATCTTTTTTTTTATTTCTAATCGATTTGGAGTACTTGTACCAAAATGATCAATTCTAAATGTTAACTCCGTCCGATCTATTAATAGGTTTTTCTTTTCTTCTGTAATTTTCAGATCAAATGACATTTTGAACCATTTTTCTTAGTTTATTTAAAATCCGTTTATCATAATCAGGTTTTACTGAATTATAACAATCAAAAGAAAAGATAAAAAATAAAATTTTGCTTTTTAATAATTCAAAGCTTTGAATCTACAAGAAATAAAATCTCAATTTTTCAATATTTTTCCATTGAATCAATAACTTTTCTAACTTTGTCTTGAATGTTTTTGTCAATAGTTACAATAACAATTCCTTCAGGAATTACAAAATTTGAGTCTGTAATTGGAGGCTGGCCATAAAATGCAAATTTTCCTTCTTTTTCTGTGAGGGGTATCTCTAGTATAAGAGGGAGTATAAGGAGGTCCTCCTCGCCTTCTGTTATTTTGATAAGTGTTTTTTTGTTTGAATTAATTGCATTTCGGAATATTTTCCAACAGTCCTTATGTATTGTTCCGACGGGATTTTGCATTTCAACAATATCATCAAAAAAATCCTCAAAATCTATAGTGATTTGATTCCTTTGGGTTTTTTCATCAATAATACAAACTTTAATAAACGATCTCAAAAAGGAATTTGATATAAAATCTTTGACTACGACATCTCCTACAATATAGAAACTCAAAGTTAATCGAAGTTTTTCGTAGTCTCTAAAGATATTTTCAACTTGGGCAATAGTTTCTTCTCGTTTACCTGCAATTAAAAGATCCAATGGTTCTGCAAATGAATGTCTACGCTTGTGAGGAATTCGTAAATTATATTCCATTCAAATCAAGATCTCTAGTATTAATCTTCTTAAAATCTTTATTGAATGATAGTCTTAATAAATAAAATAGTGTAAAATGTGAAGAGATTTTAACGTACCCTCAAGGCATATTTCCCGGGATAGTAGATTTTTAAATAGTGAGCGAATCTTGATTCTTCAGGGTTTATTATTATCACTTCTCCAGTGTAGTCTTCACTTAAAGTATGAGTTTTACATTTTGGGCAAATAGTTTCATTTTTGGTTATTAAATGACAATTTTTACATGCTTTTTCTTTCAATACTAGCACCATTGGTAATTTTTAATCTATATCGGCTTCTTCTTCACTTTCATCTATTTGTTTTGATTCCTTTTGGGCATATGCTTCTTCGATATCTGCTGTAATCCATTCCTCTTTTCCTAAGAATTTTTGGCGCATTGTTAAACCAAGTTTTCCGCTTCTTCCAGTACCTAGAGATACCGCTATGATTTTTGCTCTAACATTATCATTAACTTCAAGGATTTTCCCAGTTTCTTTCCCAATAAATCTATTTCCAACTTGCTCATATGAGATGTAATCATCACAAATTTGTGATACATGGACTAAGCCATCCAAGGGACCTAATCTAATGAATGATCCAAAATCAACAATTTCTACGACTGTTCCTTCAACGACTTCTGAAACCGTTGGTTTAAACGTGAGAATGGTAAAAACAACCTCATGGAAAGTATTGGCGTTTCCAGGAATGATTATTCCCTTCCCTACTTCAAGAACATTAACAACTGCTATAATAAATCCATAATCTCGTGTTATAATGCCCTCATAATCTTCACTTAAGATTATTCTGGCACTCACAGTTTTTTCTTGACCGAATAGAAAGGGAGGTATCTCAATTTTCCCTTCAATTGTAAAAAGTTTAAACATATGATTATACCCGTTAAATAAATGAAGTTTTACGAAGTTTAGTATTTTATTGAATGAATTAAAAAATTAATAGTTTGTGGTTTTGCACTGAATAAATCAGATCATGGCGAGTATGTTTTTTCCTCATAAAGAATTAATTATTAAAAGAGTTATAAAAGAAATATTCATATTAAAATTAAATTTAGAGTGTTAACATATCTACATTCATAGATACTAAAATTAAAAATTTCTTATGAAAAATGACAATTTGAGGAAAATAGACTCCAAAGATGATATAAATAATAATGGAAATGACCCATCTTTAGTATATATATTTTGGCTAAAAATTGCTTTAGGGATGGTAGGAGGGATTTCTTATTATTTTATTCAACGAGTTTTATTTTACATTCGTGGGTTTAGCACCCTTTTTCCCCTTCAATACTTATTTGTGATGCTGGTTTTTATTGTATACAGTTCAATAATTTACCTTATGTTGATCTTTATTATCTATATTTCAAAAAAGAAATTTGGTAAAATGATTCCCCCAACCACTAGAATCTGGAAGGTTTCAACGAGATATACATTTTTATTTTTTGCGGTTTTCTTCATTAGTGCAAGTATTACTTATTATATAGGATTTTAAATAACATATAGACGTCAGATTATCATGGAAGTACGACAGAAAAGATTACTTCTCATTTTAGGGATCCTATTTCCTGTTTTATCAATACTTCTATATGGAATCGTCCCGAATTTTATGCCTTTTATTAGTCCTTGTGATGTGGATTATATTTCAAACGGACAATACAAGGGATGTTATCTGGTTTCCCCTATTTGGTCGCATGTTGTTATTGTAGATTCAGATGGTGTAGTTAAATGGCGGAGCAGTAATGAAGTTTTTTTCCTTCATGATAGTGATATTTTACCCAATGGTAACATCCTCATGGCCGATACTGTACATAATAGAGTTTTGGAGGTAGATATTAACGATCCTTCAAAGATCTTATGGAGTTGGGATGCTTTAAATATATCGGACATTAATTGGACTGCGTTTAGTTTAAGCCAAGGATGGACAGATTTATCCTTTCTTGATTATGAGTATCCTCCATTTAGCTCTTGGACTCATTTAAATGATGTAGATTTTATAGATGGTTCAAAATTCGGAAGAAATTATAACTCAGTACTGATCTCATTACGAAACCTTAATATGATAATTGAAGTTAATTACAGTAAAAAAAAAGAAGTAGTTTGGTCATATGGACAACCAAATGACACATCAATCCTTAATCAACAGCATAATCCGGATCGGTTGGATAATGGAAATACAGTAATTTGTGATACAATGAATGATAGAATCATTGAAATCAACACTACTACAAAGGAGAAAGTTTGGGAGTTAAAGTTAGAATTTCCAAGGGGTAAATTCAGGGGAGCTAGAGATTGTGATGATATTGGAAATGGTTTAAGGTTGATAACAGATTCTGGAAATAATCGGCTACTAATATATGATATGAAATCTCAACAGTTTATAAAAGAAATAAAATCTCCTTGGTTCGCAAATCCATATGATGCCGATTTGTTGCCAGACAGAAATATTGTTGTAAGTAATATACAAACCGACACGATTGTTATTATTGATTATGAGACAGGATTAAAAGTAAAAATAATAGGTTATCCTGTTAAATGGATTATTCCTCATAGTTTAATCTCTGTTGTTATAGGTTACCAATTTTTGAAATTAGTGAAAGGGATAAGAGATAGTGAGAAAAAGAAGTTAAAAAAGATACTGGATTTTAAAGTATATAAAAGAGTGATATATATTATCATTGGCCTATTAGGGATTTATTTTTTTAATGCCCTTTTTTCGTTTTTATGGTTATTTACAATTCAAGGATAAGAAATTAAAGTGTCTCTATTATGATCTCTCTTTTACATGCTATATTTTGAACTCTTTCGAAATGATAGAGTTATTAAAAGTACTTTGATTTTTTTTATTAAAAATCTCAACTACTAGTGTAGAAAAAAATGTCAGGCTATATAGGTAAGAAAATCAGATTAGAAAGAATTATCAATAGAGAAACGGAAAGGACTATTATAATACCAATGGACCATGGATTAACTGTGGGACCTATAAAAGGAATTGAAAACAATTTGGGAGAAATGGTAAATAAAGTTGCTTTAGGTGGTGCTAATGCTGTTTTAGGACACGTGGGAATACCTCTTTATGCTCATAGAGGATATGGCCCAGATATTGGTTTAATCCTGCATTTATCTGGTTCAACTTCACTAAGCCCAGATTCAAATTACAAAGTTTTAGTTAATACTGTTTTAGAAGCTGTAAAATTAGGAGCGGATGGTGTATCTATTCATATCAATGTAGGAACTAAATCAGATCCTGAAATGCTAGAAACTTTAGGACGAGTCTCTAGAGAGTGTCGAGATTTAGGAATGCCACTTGTAGCAATGATGTATCCAAGAGGTGAAGGAATAGAAGATGAGTATGATGTCCAAGTAGTAAAGATAGCTGCTCGAGTTGCTGCTGAATTGGGTGCCGATATTGTTAAAACTAACTGGACAGGAGACCCAGATTCCTTTAAAGAAGTAGTTAAAGGATGCATGGCTCCTGTGATAATTGCAGGTGGAGAAAAAGCAGGAATGAAGGAAATATTAGAAATTACGAAACAATCGATAGATGTAGGTGGAGCTGGGGTTGCTTATGGGAGAAATGTATTCCAAGCAGAAGATCCCACAAAATTCGTTAAAGCTTTATACCTCATCGTTCAAAAAGATTATGAAGTGGATGAGGCAATAAAAGAACTAAAATTATGAACTTTTAAATCTGATGTTATTTTTTTAATAAAGACAATCGAATTGGTCTAAAATCGTCAATTTTTTGTATTCCTGCCTTAATAGAAGGATCCTCTTCAAGTAGCTTTTTTGCTTCTTTTTCAGTTTTAGTTTCAAAGATTATAACTCCATATGGATCTTCGGGAATTAATGTTGGACCGGCAAGGAAAAGTTTATCTTGCTCTTGCAAGGATTTTAAATAATAAAAATGATCTGACATGATTTCTTCCTCTTCTTTTTTCGGATTTATGATAAAATCCTGACGATACGGTTTTATAACAGCAAAAAAATGTTTTGTTTCTGTCATAATATATTTAGAATTTTATAACTCTTATTTCTTAAGATAAAGAGGTATTAATCATTCACTTACATTCGAAAAAAGCAAAAAGATATTAATTAAATAGGTCAGATTATTTATAAGACCGATTTATATATTGATAATTAATCTGCAAAATATGAAAAGTGTTAATAATGCCAATCTTATTTTTACATTTTTATTAGATTCTGTTACGTTTTTCGCCAAATTAAAAATATTCTAACTTATTAAAAATTATTTACCTTGATTATTATCAAATATTTCTTCAAGGACAAAAAAAATTTTTACGCTATGAAAAGGGATTTACGCGCTATAATCGAAACGTTTTTATACTTACTTCTCTATAGAATATTGGGAAAGTATTGAAAAGTAGGGGTGAGAAATAGAAAAAAATGACCGTAAAAGAAATTTATGAAATTCTTATGAGCATTATTGGAATTTCAGCTTTGGCGGCACTAGGCGTTGCAATTTTGATAATTACAGGGATATTTGCTTAGTTTTTTTGATATTTCACAAATAATTAAATCTACTTGATAGTAACGAATTTTAATGAAATAAAGTTAGATATGAATTTTAGAAAGTTTAAAAAATCTAAATCAATTTCGCAATTTTTTCGCAAGTTCGCTTACAATCCAAAAATATCAATCCTAATCTTACATCTTTCGTTGTAGAAACAGTCAATACCGCATTAGGACCGGCTTGCATAACTAAAAGATAACCATCGTTGCCTTTTACGTAGAGTTGTTCGAATTCTCCTTTCTCCATCTCGATAACTGCCCTTTCGGAGAGAGAGAGCAGCGCGGCTGTCATTGCAGCAATTCTTGTCTCGTCCCTGCCTTGTGGGAGCGCGGAGGCAATTGGTAACCCTTCTGCGGACACGATCGCAGCTTCTTTCACTTCTGGTATGGCGGAGAGCAATTTTTTAAGGATATCATCAAGTGATTCACTAGTTGGTTCAATCATGGAAGCCATTTTTCCTGTTATTAAGAATTAGGATCTATTTAGAGGTAGATTATAATATATTAATATAGTTTGTTTTTTTGTATTTATTTTTTTGTATTACTTATAGAAATATATTCTAATAAATGATTATGTAATATTTATAGAAATATATTCTAATAAATGATATTATTTTTTGCTTATTAATTTAGGTTTGAATTTTATCTGGTGTAAGGATTTAGAAGATATTATTCTTTTTAAAACCTTAGAAATTATTTGATTTTTACTAGTTAGTAATGAGAATTTTTAGTCGGTTTTGATTTTGTATGAAGAAAGGATCATAGCAAAGATTAATTATTAGTTAATTATTAATTATTAAAATAATCAAAAGAATTCTATATCAAATTAGAAATGGATTATTGGACGATTGTTGAACAAGTGTACAATACTACATTGACACTTTCATTTTTTATCTTAATGGGATTATTGTTCTATCTTGGAAAAAAGGGATGTAAAGCCAAAAATCATTATGGGGGAATATCTACTATTATATGTGGTGTTTGTTTTTTCATTTTTGGTTATTATAATTCAATTGTGGGATTTTTTCTTTTTCCTTACAATGGATATATGATTTGGTGGATTGGAATTAATATTTTTCTCAATTTTATCTTTTTCATGATAATTAGGAGAGAAAAAAAGAAAATTAATTCGGACTATGGAACCGTAAGTCAAAGCACTTCAAGTGGAGGAAAAGGCCCGATTTTAAGAAGATATGTAGAAAAAATGACACAAGAGGATCCTTATAAGGAAGAGATCTCATTTAAGATGGAAATTGGTAGAAAAAGTTTTCACTTATTGGGAATCTTCCTCATACTAATTTATTATTTCTTAGCCCAGATGGTGAGTGATAGCATATTTATCTCCGTAAATCAAATAAAAGCCGGGTATGAATTCCTATGGGGTGATATAACCGATTTCCCATACACATTAGGAGATCCACGGGGTATTATGTGTATTACTATGATGGGAATAATTGGTGGGTTAATGTTGGCAATTATTTCGGACCTGGTTAGGGTTATATGGGGGCCTGAATATTCCTTTTTTAATTTTTTGACGAGAGCCATGTTAAGAAATAAGGAAAAAAATGCATTAGGGCCTCAGATTTACATGATTACAGGATTTGCTTTTTCTTTTATGCTTTATATAACAAACTTAATTCATATTCAAGCTGTGCTTGCGGGAGTCTTAATCTCGTGTCTTGCAGATGCAGCAGCAGCTTTGATTGGTCGAAAGTACGGAAAACACAAGATCAAAGTAAGAAGCAGTAATAAAAAATCTATCGAAGGATTTTTAGCAGGAACAATTTTAGCATATCTAATGGGATTAATTTTCCTTGGTCCAATTTATGCCTTATTCGGTGCATTAATATTTTTCATTACAGATTATTTTCCTGTGTATACGGCTGATAATATTCTAAATCCAATATTTATTCCAATAGGAATTCAACTTTTTATACTTTTATTAGGGTTACCCGTAGGTTGGGGTTAATATCGTAAATGAGAAACAACTTTTCTTTGAAAAAATGAGTGAATTAATAGAAAATTTGGAAAACATAAAATTAGCGATATTTGATTTGGATGGTGTTGTTTATCGTGGAGATAAATTAATCCTTGATGCCGATAAAATCATAAATAAGCTTAAGGATATGTCTATTAAAGTTGTTTTTAATTCTAATAATTCAACTGCTACAAGATATACATATGTCGAGCGGTTGAAGAAATTTAAGATTAGTAGTGAAATTAACGATTATTATACGAGTGCATCTATTACTTCTGCTGAGATTTCAAAAATAAAGAAAAAATCCAATATTTTTGTAATAGGAGAAGATGGCTTAAGGGAAGAATTAAAATCTTTAGGACATAACGTAATTACTAAACCTACAAATTATCAGGAGATTGACTTTGTTATTGTTGGCCTTGATCGAAACTTTAATTATAAAAATTTAGCTATTGCGCAAAGATGTATATTAGAAGGAGATGCACAGTTTTATGCAACTAATGCAGATTCTACATTGCCGGTAGCTGGTGGACTTTTACCTGGAGCAGGTGTAATGGTCAAAGCTTTGGCAACATGCGTTGATAAAAATCCAATTAGAATTTTTGGTAAACCTGAACCTTTTGGTATTGAATTAATTTTAAAAACCACAAAAAGCTCTCCTGAAGAAGCATGTATTTTTGGAGATCGCCTAAATACTGATATTTTGGCTGGAAATCGTGCTGGAATAACTTCAGTATTAGTATTAACAGGAATTACCACAAAAAGAATGTTAAATGATCTAATAATCAAGGCGAAACAATCAAAAGATTTTGATAGAAATATACTTCCTGATATAACTATCAATAAACTAAACGAGATTTTTAAAAAAAAGGAAATAAAGTAATCCTTTTTTAAATCTATTCATTCAAGGGTTCGCTTAAGAGATTTGCCTTTCTCATCATTATTCTACTTATTTCTAAAAAGACTTCATGTACGTTTTGTCCATCCTTGGAAGAACATTCAATGTACCCGTATAAGTTGTTTTCTTTTGCTAGGTTATAGGCTTCATCTCTCGATACAGCTCTTTTATATTCGAGGTCAAGTTTACTTCCAACCATTATAATTGGTATATTCTGAGGAGTTCCTCTATATCCTTGCTTAAAAATTTCTATCCAATCTTGAAAGTTTTTTAATGAACTATATCGAGTGATATCATACATGAATATACCACCAGAAGCACCTAAAACATAACTAGGAAGGAGAAATCGAAACCTTTCTTCACCAGCAAAATCCCAGATTTGTAATCCCACTCTTTTTTCTTCTATATCTAATTTTTTTACGTGGAAATCGACTCCAATAGTGATATCTGAATCACTTTTAAAGACACCAGTGAGATAACGGCTTATTAGGGTAGTTTTACCAACACCTCCATCACCAAAAATGCAAATTTTAAAAACAGCGTCTTGTATCTGATTCACCCTTTGACAATTTTTATGGTTTTAAAATCGAAGTCAAAAATATTAAAATCTATCTTTATAACGTAGTACTTTGTTTTATATTTTAATTGATTTTTTTTATAATATAATAAATTCAATAATTAAAAATAATTGGATATAGAATAGGAGAAATATTGATTTTAAATAACAATTATATAAATTTTCAAATATATTAAAGAAAAGGATTATGTTTTAATTAATTATCAAACTTTCAAACTATGATTAACTATGTCGACGAAGATTAGCATTGTAGATTTAAAAGATCATAATAATATCCCAGAAGCAGTGATAGAAGCAATAAAATTAATAGAAAAGAGTTTGGGATTTGATTTTATTAGATGCAAAAAAATTTTGTTAAAACCAAATTTGTTATCATCAAAAAAAGATGCTTGTACTCAGCCGGGTTTTGTCGAAGGCACATTATCATATCTAAAAAAGTTGGGTGTATCCATGAGTAATGTTTACCTAGGAGATTCTCCGGGCCAGTCTGAGAAAGTAGGATCTGATGTTGCCAAGGCAGTTGGAATTTATGATGTATGTGAAACTTTTGGAATTAATGTATTAGACTTTGAATCAAATGTTCCTGAAAACGAAATAATTGAAGGAGCAGTAAGACTAAAAGAGATTCGTGTTGCTAAAGCTGTTAAAGATAGTGATAGTATAATCAACTTACCTCGTTTAAAATCCCATATAGAAGCAACAATGACAGGAGCAATTAAAAATTATTGGGGTATTATCCCTGGAGGTTTAAAAGCAAATTACCATCTATTTGGGAAGAATGCGGCACAGTTTGGTGAAGTTCTTGCAGATAATTTCTCATGGATCGTAAAAAACAAACCAAATAGATTAATAGTGTATGATTTGCAGGAGATAATGGAAGGCTCTACAGGTCCAGGTAGCGGCACGATGAAACAATGGGACTTAATCCTTGCGGGAACTGACGAATTGGCATTAGATGTCATTGCTTTAGAGATTGGAAAAGTTAAGGCAAAAATTGTTCCCCATTTAAAAAATGCTATAGAACGTAATCTGGGAGTAGGGGATTTGAAAGCTATAGAGATAATTGGACTGCCTCTTGAAGAAGCCAAAGATAAAGTTCCTAAATTTAAAGTCCCTGGAAGTATATTTACTAGTTTCATTGCGTACATGTCTGGACGTGTAGGATATAAAATAATGAAGAAAATACCTATGTTAAAAAAAGAGAGTTGTGTAAAATGTGGCGAATGCGCTCAAATTTGCCCTGCTCAGGCTATTGAGTTTAAAGCCGAAAGTTTTCCAATAACAAATCGAAAAAAATGTATTTCTTGTCTGTGTTGTATGGAATTATGCCCTGAAAATGCAATCGAAGCAAAAAGTAGAGGTTTTGTCGGATTATTTGATTAAATCAGTATTTCCACTTCAAACCAGTTAAGTTCAATATTATCAAATTGTTTAGGATATTATCTATAGTTATATTTAACGAATAATTACTCTAATTATCTAATATTTGAGGAAGTGAAAAATATGAACGAAAGTTCTGATAATAACAACATTAATTCCAGAGAGGTATCTCTAATATTAGATGACTTGAAGGAAAACGGAAAATTAACGGGGGTTATGTTTGTTAATCGAAATGGTGAAAAAATTGATGAAAAGATAGAGGAAGTTATCGATAGCAAAATTTTAGGCTCGATGTGTGCTTCAGTTCTGGAAAGTGCAATTGGATTAGGTGAAACAATAGGAAGTCAACGTGTGGTAAAAATAATCGCGGAATTAGAAGAAGGCTCGTTAATAATTGTTGAAATAAAAGAAATATTATCCTTTTTAGTATTAATAGTGAATAAACACTCGGATGTTACTTTCTTTTTAAACCAATTGGATAATTATATACAAAAATTAATATCTTTTATATAAAAGGAATGTTCTAAAAAGGATAAACCTATTTTGTTTTAGAGATATTTTAAAATATATATTCCCATCTAAAATTATGTTTTTGAATGCCCATTTTCATGAATATGTAAAAAGTTTACTCAGTAAATATGAAACTAAGGAGAAAAGCGGAATTTTATTTAAGCTTGAAAGAGAGAAGAATCCTTTGGAAATAATAGGGGTTTTAGATTTTTTGAAATTTAAAATTGAAAGTTGGGGGAATACAAATCTTTTTAGTTATATGGGTAGCTTATTTGATGATGACACCATTCTTGTAATAGGATCACCCAATTCTGAGGAAGCTATTAGTATTATAAAATTCGTTTACTTATCTCAACTAATTAAAAGCGAATATAGAATGGAAAAGTTGAAAAATGAATTAAAAGACAATAATGATCTAGAACTATTTTTGGGTAATAAGATTTCTAAGGATATTAAAGAAGGATTTCCTTCTCAACCGAAAATTGAAAAAAAAATAAAAGATCATTTAAATAGTCTTTTAACATCTGGAGAGAGTTCAAAATAAAAAGTAATGAGGGAAAGTTATGGAATTTGTAAAATTGAGCCAATTTTCTGAATCAGAGTTATTAAATACACATAATTTGGCTTTCTCTGATTATGAAGTACCAATGGAGTTGTCTTTAGAAGCCTTTACTTATTTTAATAAGAGAAGAGGTGTTCGATATGATTTATCTATTGGTGCTATGGAAGGAAATAAGTTAATTGGATTTATTTTAAATGCAATTGACATGTGGGAAGATAAACTTACGTGTTATGATTGTGGAACGGGAGTGATTCCAGAATTCAGACAAAAAGGTGTTGGTAATCAAATTTTTGGTGAACTCTTACCTCTTCTAAGAGAAGAAGGAGTAAACCAATATCTGCTTGAGGTAATTCAAACCAACACCGCAGCATTTAACTTGTATAAAAATAGAAATTTTCAAATTATTCGTGAGTTTGATTGTCTACAAGTAGAGAAAGACCAGCTTACAAAAAAATTGGGGAAAGATAAAAATAAGATTCAAAGAATGGAATATGATATTAAAGAACTTAAAAATATTGATTGGGAGGCAGTTAAACAATTTTGGGACTTTCAACCTTCTTGGCAGAATTCCGATTTATCAATTGAGAGAGTAAAGGAAAGCTTTTATTATTTTGGAGCGTATTTAGGTAATGAGATCATCGGTTATATGGTTTGTGAGCAAAATGGTGGGATAACCCAAATAGTAGTAAATCCCGAATATCGAAAAAAGCACATCGGAGAAAATTTATTACATATGATGCTGGAAAATAATCCCAATGTTAAAAGGATTAATATAATTAATGTGGATACGAGAGATGAAACTTTACTTACTTTCTTACGAAATCTGGGATTTAAAACTTTTGTGACTCAGTATGAAATGAGTTTAGTATTATAAAAGGAATTAAATATACATACCCTCTGGAGGAGGTTTGTTATATATAATTCTATTATTTAGACCTAAAATCTCACGTAGAATCTCTCTAAAATGAATAAAATTGTATCTTCTGTATATTTCAGTTAAATCAATATTCTTAGGATCAAATCCGGCTTCATCATAAACTTTACGCTTATCTGTATCAATAAGAGTATCATAAGCTTCTTTTAATTCGATAAACTTATCCTTTGCATTTAGGTCATCTTGATTAAGATCGGGATGATATTTTTTTGCTAATCTCCGATAAGCGGCTTTTATTTCTTCTTCAGTGGCATCCTTAGAAATTCCAAGTATGGAGTAATAATCTCGACTCTTATTCATTAAGAACTACAAAAAAACAATGAAATATAATATTTTGGGTACGTCTAAATAGAATTTTTATGGTTTTATTATTATAGAATAAGATAATTATCACTATTTAATTTTAGAATATTAATAGAAATATTTCTTCCCAAAATTATATCTGAAATTATGAACAAAAATAATTCAAATCTGTGAGACTAATAAGTAAAACAAAGATAAAATGAAAAAAATAATAAAGATTTAACCCACTTCAACATCCATTTTCTTCCGTTCAGCAAGTAGATCGTCCACTACTGAGGGGTCTGCTAAAGTAGTGACATTTCCAACATCTGACATTGTCGTAATTGCTTTTAGAATCCTTCGCATAATTTTTCCACTTCTTGTTTTTGGCAATGCATCTGCGAATTGAATGACATCTGGCTGGAATACCGGCCCAATTTCTTGCCTTACATGCATTCTAATTTCTTTAGATAATTTAGCTGATTTTTCAACTCCTTGCATTAATGTTACGAATG
>JBHLRJ010000007.1:0-52046 GCA_048882645.1 Candidatus Thorarchaeota archaeon | reverse complement strand
AATTTATATAGTATAGCTGTTACTGACGGAACCATAAACTGGCAAACCAATATTGGGGGAACGCCGGACTCACCAATATCCGTTGTCAATGGCGTGGTTTATAGTGGTACGCACAACTTCTACAACTCTATTTTTTCCAATTTCTTTTGGATCAATATCAACTTGGATTATTCTTTGTTCTTGATTCCAAAGTGGAGGAGTTCCATATAGTGTAGTATAATCCCATTTGCATCCTAGCGATATGACCATGTCTGCTTCCGAGGCTGCTCGACGAAAAGTATTTGCTAAAGGATATGAGCCGGCATAAGTCTTATGTTCTGTACTTATGGATCCAAGACCCATAATTGTCGTAAGAGTAGGGATTTTATATGTTTCGGAAAGCTTTATTAGATCTTTCGAAGCCTCTGAAGCAATAGTTCCGCCTCCTGCAATAATTAATGGTTTTTTTGAATTTTTAATAAGTACTAAAGCTTCTTCAATTGACATTGGATTCCCACTTGGTCTATGAATAGGTCTGTAGTTCTTAGGTTCTTTAACATTTTTAAGGTCTTCCTCTGTTGTGCTCCTAACCAAGGCGGTTTCTCTTATCTCTAAAAAGACTGGACCTCTTCTACCCGACATTGCAGCTTTTATACATCTTTGAACAGCTTGTGGAATTTCATATGGTTCTTCTATAGAAATCTGTAATTTAGTTATAGGTTTCATTAAATCCATTTGATTTAAACCTCCTTGCAAAATGCCTGTATTTTCAAACATTCTCCCAATTTGGGCTCCAATCACTAGCATTGGGATTGAATCTGCATAAGCAGCTGCAACTGCGGGAACTAAGTGTGATACTCCAGGCCCAACTGTTCCCATACATACACCTATTTCACCACTTGCCCGCGCCCAAGCATCTGCCATGTGTCCTCCTGCTTGTTCATGTCTAACCATCACCGTTTCGATACCTTCCTCTCGACCCCAACGTTCAATAGCATCATAAATTCGAGTTAATTCTCCACCTACTAAACCAAATATTTTAGAAATACCTTCTTTTAAGAGGCATTTAACAAGTAAATCCCCACCATCTATTATCTGTTTTGCCATATTTTATCAAATAGCAAATTTCAAATAAACTTTATTACTAAATAGAACTCCAACGGTTATAATTTAAATTTAATAAGTAAAAAGTTAATCTAAATTTTGCTTAAGATTTATTTTACAGTTTGAGCAAACGTTAATTTATCGATTGGTTTTTTTAGAGGAAAATCTCCATTAAGTATCATAATTTTTAATTGTTCTGCTAAAATTATTGCTCCATTTCGATCAGATTGTCTCAACACAACCGGAACATCCTTTCCTTCAAATTTAATCTTCTTTAGGTCTAATTCAAAAGCATCTGGGCACATTCGAGCGCAATTACCACAATTGAAACAACGAGAGCGGTCTATTGCGACAATACTTTCAGATTTAATTATAAAAGCATTTGTAGGGCATATATTAAGAATTTCACATTTATTACAACCTTTACATGCATCAGGTTTGAATTTCATTTGAAAATTATTATCCCAAACATCACCATAACTAATTTCTCCAACTCTTTCTCTCCCCACAAGACTTAAAATTGTGAGTTTAACATCATTATCAGATTTTACTAAATTATTAAAGATTCTTTCATTTAAAATCGGAATAGGGATAGCTAAACTGCAAATTGGTTCTAATCCATAAGATGTTTTAAAGGCACCCATAAATTCGGGCTTCATTCCTGAAAAAGGAGTAAGAGTCATCATATTTGGTTTAGCAACGTAATTTCGAGTACCAGGTCCTATTAGATACCCAATATTTCCATTCACTAGAATTGGCGATCCTACGCCAAAAGATTCGAATTCTGGGTCATTTTGAAATGGATTTAGGGCTCCACACCCAGAAAAAGTAAGTTCACTTTTGTTAGGTTTAAATGGTTGACAAGAAAAAATTGTGTCTACTTGATATGATTCACAATTAATCATTGCATTATAATTTTTAATAGCTTGTCTTGTCCCCATTAATTTGGCAAATTGCATGTCTCCTAATATCATTTGATTTTCAAGAGTTTCACCTTCCGTACTTTTTCCAATGATATTAATTGACTTCCCCTCAACAAGATCTCTAAATAATGAACCACCACAATAATTCTCTATTGTTCTACTTTGAGAAGTTCCATATATAATTAGATCTACTATCCCCAAATATTCATTAGGACATGGACCGGGAAAGCAGGTGATGCCATTCATACTAACATCTGAAAATTTTCTTAAAGTCTTAGGAGGAGATAACCGAAAAGAAAATATGCCCATTATTCCACTCATAAGACCTTTAGTGGCAGTTGTGACTACATCAACGTCTTCAAATTTTATAACTTCTCCTTTACTAATTCTATCCATTAATTCTTGGACTGTTAAAATTATTGCGGTTCCATTTTCAATTTTTTTTCTTATTTCTGGTATTTTTCTATTTTTAATTGTACATTACCCCTCTTTTCTTTAAAAGCAAACATTTTAAATATATATCTATATAATAAAATTTTTTTATTTTCACAAATCCTTAATTAATTATATAATGTAAATTATAATTTTAGAGGTATTTTCTTTTTTTGGCATATATTGAATCAAGATTACCAGTGAATTTGGAAAATTTTGAGGAAGTTTTAAGAAGTATAAGATTTTGTGAAGTATTGGGGATTAACAAAGTCATATTAGAACCTAAAGAATATCTGGCAAAAATTCCTTTAAATTTTAAAAAAAAAGTGCAAAAGGAAACAGATATTAGAATATGTTATCGTATTAATTTAAGGGTTAACGATTATCAAGAGTTTAAATCAAAAATAAGAAATTTTAATAATTTTAGTGATATTCTTTCAATCGAATCGTTAAGTAAGGAGGTACAGCTTCAATCAGCTAAAGATTCAAGAGTAGATATCGTATCTTTTTCTGATCCAGAAATTCTCAAAACGCTAACTCCAGGAGTTATATCCCTAACAAAACAAAATAATTCTTTTGTAGAATTTTCATTAGCACCAATTATGATTAAGGATAAAACATCCCAATCTAAGAATTTCAGGAGCCTGTATAAATTCATTCATTTAGCTTTAAAATTAAAAGCGAACTATTTAATTAATGGGAATTTTACAGATGTTTTTGATTACAGGCATCCCAGATCTTTAATAAGTATATCTAACTCACTACTAGGAATCCCTTTAAACTTGGCAAAAATAGGATATAGAGATAATCCAAAAAGGTTAATTGATAAAATAAAAATACCTCATGATAAAAACCTTGAACAAGGAGTAAGAATATTATAAAAATCACTATCTAATCATGAAAAAAGAAAGGCAAAGATATATTATTTTTAAGATAATCACGGAAGGGAATCTGTCGCTAAATCAAAAGCTTATTTTGAAATCAATTTGGCAATCAATTTGGCGATACTTTGGAATGAAAGAAGCTAATAAAATTGGCTTATGGTTATTAGAGCTTAATTTAGAAGAAAGTTATGGAATTATTAGGTTTTCTCACGAAACAAAAGAAGTAATTATTACATCTCTAACTCTTGTAAAAGAAATTAATGGAAATAAAGTGATTTTATCCCCAATTAAAACATATGGAACAATAAAATCTATTAAGAAAAATGTAGTTCAATAATTAAAAGGATTAAAAATATTATGAATTAATAGATAAGTTTATCATAAAATGCAGAGCACAAATATTACTAACGCTAACATTCAAAGAATAGATGATTTTTCTAAAACAAACTTAAGAATTTCACTATCGAAATTTAAGAACTTACAGGAATATGATAATTTATTAATCATTCAATCGGCAATAGAGAACTCCATAAAATTATCAATTTACCCGATACATAAAGAAAGGATAATAAAAGTAAGTTTATGTGGTCTAAAATTAACGAAAAAAATATTAAAAGAGATCTCCAAAATACTCCATAAATTTCAAGTTATTCATACATCGGGATTTATTAAGATAAAAAAACAATTATTTTATGAGTGTTACCTAAATTTAAATTTATCAGATAAGAAAAGTATGGATTTAAAAGCATCATTAGAAAAAATTAAGAAAATATTCAAACAAATTAAAATTGAGGAAATTGGACTAAATAATAACAGAGACTCTTAATTATGGATCGCTGGAAGGTTTATCTAAAGCATGTCGATGTGATTGATAAAAAACTCGAATTATATGACGCAAAAACTTATTTTGGTGGATATTTAAAGATAAAAAGAACCTACTTTAATGCACTTATTAAATCTATAAAGATGACGAAAAAATATTTCACGAGTAAAGCAATAGAAAGAGTTTTAGGACCAGATGACAATGATTGGACATTAAATCCTTGGATGCTAATAATTCTGAAAGACAATGAAAAAAAGATGCCATTTTGGCTCTTGATAAAGAGAGAAAAGGATTTAACCGGTGATCTAGTGGCTATTGGTCCAAAACAGTTTGCGGAGTATAATAACAAAAATCTTTCTGAGGCAAGAAGGGAAATAAAACAATTAATCAATTATACAATTACTTATTTGAATAAATTTAACTGTGTTGTTTTCCTTCCAACATTTTTGACTTAATTTAATTCTAAGATATTTAAGTTACTAATTGAATATCAAATTTATAGAAATAACTAAGGAAAAATATTAAATTAAATTTTAATTATCAATTTTAATATTAAACAAAACTGAATTTGGCACAATTAATAAATTAGTGGCATTACTACTTTGAAGAAAAAAGTATCCAAGATTGTATTAGGATTTCTATTTGCAAATTTTCTGTTATTATCAGTACTTCCAATTTTGAATAGCTATGGAGCAGTAACGGAAATTAATCCTAAATTTGGAGAAGCTCCGGTTATAGATGGATTTATTGATGATTCAACAAAAGAATGGAAAGAAGCTGTTAAAGAAGAGATTAATTTAGGAGATTTGCCAATAGATTTATGGGTTATGCAGCATGGTGAGAATCTCTATATCTCAGTTCAAATAAATTTAGAGGTAAGCGCTCATAATCTTACTGAATTTGTTGGACTTTTAATTTCTAATAGTTCATCAGAAAATAAAGAAGATTTTATTGATGCAAAAATTATTCAATTCACTAATATCTCCACTGATAGTTTCATGTATCTTGATGATTATATTAATGATACCAAATTTCTAAATGATACAGTGCAGAACGGTGAAGGAGCAGGGGGATTGGAAGAAAAAATCTCAGTTTATGAGTTTTCCATACCACTATTACAACCTAAGACAAATATCCAAGATGCAACATTAAATTATGATGAGAGCTATGCATTTAATATAACTTATGGAAACTCCCCATTCTATCCTCAAGGAATCAAGAAAAGTGGGATAGTTCTTATCGATATTAATTCACCTTCGGTAGGTGAGGAGGACATTACAGAGAAGGTACTTTTAATTATATCAATTGTAATGTTTAGTGTCATTGGTGTGCTTTTTGTATTTTATATTTACCAAATTTTCAAATTAAAAGAAAAAATGCAAAGATTAAGAAGTTAATATGTCAAAAATTCCCAAAGATCAAGTTGAGCAGCAAAAATCAAAAAGTAAAAGAAGATTTGATGATAAATTTGCTTACAGAACAGTAATTGTTTCCACTATTCTTGGTTTAGCTTTCTATATTATCTCACTTCTATTTAATATTGGTATAATTACCATTTTTAGTAATGTAAGTATGCTATTTGATATCATTGAAGGTTTCATTAAAGTTGGAGCAACTCTCTTATTTTTTCTGTTCATGGTGATTAGTATTGGAAATTATAAGGAGTTAACAGGTAAACCATTAGGAGGGAGTTTAGTATTTTTACTTTTTCTTCTTTCATTAGGACAAACTATAATGAATACCGTTATTTTCATTCTAACTTTTATCGGACTTCTGATATTTTTAATCTATATATATCTCGTTCAAGAATGAAAGTAAAATATTCGAACTGACGTGGAGTACTGCTTACTGGCTCTAATGTTTATTGTTTTACCTTAGAATATCCACTTGGGAGATACAAAAGAATCTCATCAATTTTTAACATTTCAACCCATTTTCTTAATTTTTTCTGTGAATTTCTAATCCAGTAAGCTTTAAGGTCTTTAGCTATTTTTCCTTTTTTGAATCCATCTGATTTAGATGGGATTATAACTACGACGTTAGCAGTTTGTTTTTTAATTGCAGATTCTGGACCACTTATAACTGTAGGATAAAAGATATTTTCGCTACTATTTGAACTAATCCCTAAATCTATAAAACGCAACCCAACTGCTAACTCAGTTTTTGCATTTTTTATAAAATTCTTTTTACCTGAGATAACAAAAGAACCTTTCTGTATATATTCACCAGAAGGTGGAGTTTTAGTAATTTGATTCGTTGATACATAAAAAACATCAACTACACCCCAATTCTCCCTCCATGCCCGTGAAAAACTTGCAACAAAATCTGCAGTTTCATTAATCGTCTTTTCCGGTATATTCTTATTATTTGGATTTTTAATTACAACTAAAGGGGATCCTGGGAAATTAGTATGAAATACTAAATCATTAGCATTTAAATGTTTCTTGAATATTATTTCATTTGAGTTTGAATCTCTTCCCCCTATCACTAAAAATCCATCTGATGAGGTAAACCACCTGAATTTTTCAAACCATTTTTTCTTAGGCTTTTTGACTAAAAAATCAACCTCTGCTTCTTTAGATTCTTTTTTAAGTTCTAATTTTTCAAGTTTTTTTTTAGTGTCGTTAATAGCTTTGAGAGTCCCTTTTATTTTACTTTCAGCCTTTTTCCCCTTAGAATAAATTATATTTGCATTCTCTCCTAAACTTTTGTTAATGTCTATGTAAACATTATATTCGTTAATAAGAACTAAGACTTGGTTTGCTGAAGGTATAATTTTTTCAAAAAATTCTGTTCCTTCTAAATTCTCCATTTTTGCTTTTCTTAATCTTTCATTGATTTCATCCCAATAATAACCTTTTTTCCTGGCATTCGTTATAACGGCAAGTAATTTCTCGAATATATTTAAGTTGGCATAGAGGAAATCTCCTATCTCATAATATTTTTTCTTCTTAATTTTAAGTTCTTCTAAATAATTTTGCTGATTCTTTAATATCTTTAATTGGCTTCGAATTTTATCTTCAATTTCATTGTCTTCTGAGCTTAAAATTGATTTGGAATCTAATTTTGAATAAAATTCATCAACAGCAATGTTAAATGAGGGGAAAAACTTCTTTTCATAATCTGCAAAAATCTCAAGTCCAAAAGGTAATACTGTAACTTCATTTCCTTGCTGATCAAATACTATATGTGCGTTTACAGTACCAAAAACCAATTGGTTTCTTAAAGTTCTAAATGAATCATATAAGCTATTAAAATTTTCGTCATTTAAATCGTTACTATGGATTTTTTTATCTACTTTTGCCCTATGACATAGTTCTTCAGAATACAATCCTGAGAGATTTAATTTTCTTGAGAGATCCCTAACAATTTCATTACTTGAATTCTTAAATAGAACTTTAAAATCGTCATTCTTTATTGTGAAGAAATCAAGTCCCTGAGAAGGGGGAAAGTTATATTCTCTTTTGGCGAGAATAGTTCTATTTTTCAATTTCCTATATTTTTTGGCTATTATAATAGTATTATTTTGATCTAAAAGTAAAAAATTCCCCTTATTAAATAATTCAATAACCAATTTCCATGACCCTCCTTCATAATTTGTTAACTCGATTATAATAATTCTATCAAACTTGAATTGAGAAACACTTAATATTTGCCTATTTTTTAGAAATTTCCTTATACTTCTAATATATTGATTTGGATAATCCGGTATTGGATATTCGTAATCTGTTAAATTAATCCGAGAATCACTTTTAATGATTAAATTCTTTTTTCCATCGTTTGTGTTTATCTTTAAAATCAGTAAGTCTTGAACTTCATATATATTACTAATCGAGCTATTTAATAGAAATGTATCTAATTCTTTAACAATAGCAAAGACATCAAAATTGGAGAATTCTCTCGTGACCTTAATAATAGTTTGTCTACCTTTTTGTTTTTTAATATATATAATTATTTTTATAGTAAATAATATTTATTTTAATAATCATGGGAAAACGCAAGAAAGTAGATATTAGAAAAAGAAGACAAAAGTTATTGAAGGAGAAAAAGAAAGAACTAAAACAAAAGGAGATTAAAGTAGATAAAAAACCATCAAAAGATTTAGATCTTCGCTTAGAAAGAGAGACAAAGCTCTACTGGATCCGTGCGGTAACAGGAGCATTAAGTGCGCTTATTGGAAGACTTTTTTTTGGTTTTAGAGGTTGGTTTATGTTATTTTGGATGATAACTTGGTGGTTCTTATTTCCTTTTATTGTGAGTTTTTTTATTTTAAAATTTGAATATGATAAGGAAGAATGGACCTGGAAAAATATAATTCTACCAGGAATAGGGATTTTTTTCTTTTTATTTATGATTGTTGGTGTTTTTACCCATACTATGCTTCAATTTTTACCAAATTTCTCTTCTATTCTTGAGATTTTTATTTAAAATCAATTCAAGAATTTCTTATAATAGAATTCGTTGTTTTACTATTTTTTCTTTTTTATCTTTTGAAGTAAAAACAATTTCTTCTAATTTATAGATTCTTTCACAATAGACACACTGTATCTTTAAAGGTTTTTCTTCTAAAACGAGAAACTCAGAGTCAATAGGTTCTTTTTCTGAATTTGAAATGCATGTTTGGTTGACACAGAGTATTAATTTTTTAATGATTTTTGGTAATTTTACTTTTTTCTTTTCTATTACTTTATAATTTTCGATTAATGATATTGATGCATTAGGGGAGAGAATCGAAATTTGCTGCATCTGAGTTTCATTTAAAAATACATTTTCAATTTTAATAATGTCTTTCGTCTGAAATTTTTTTGAAAGTACATTAACTCCAATAGTAATTAGGTTTTTCGATTCATCAAGCCCAGTTAGATTTAGAATTGTTAAGGCATATCCTGCATCTATATGATCAATAACAGTTCCTTTAGAAATTTTATCGATCTTTAATTTTTCTTCCATCATGTTCATAAATAAAAACTCCTTTATTCAAAAAAGTTTTTATTAACCGTTTTTAGAAGAGAAATATTTTAGAAGAGAAATATTGAAGCAAAAAATAAAACTACTGAAGTGATAATATTATAGGATAAATTATCATCAATTTCTAAATCAAGATAATCTATAAAACCAATAACAATTGAACCGAAAACAGGAATTAATATTACTCCAATTTTCTCTAACTTATAAACATATTCTAATATTTTTAACACCAGAAAGCCTGAGAGGAAAGCAGTTATAATTCCTGCAAATAATCCTTCATATGTTTTATTAGTATTACGAATTTTATTTTTCCCAATAGCTCTACCTACTAAATTGGAAGCTATATCTCCAAGAGTTGCCATAGCCATTGCGGTACTAATTATAATTGGCCCAAACGGTTGAATTAATCCAAAGAGAAGTATTACTGAAAAACAACCAATACTCATAGAGATATGGGGTCCCAATCTTATATATAATTCTTTTTTCTTCAAAATTTGATTAATAGGTTTTAAAGGGTAAAATTCGGGGAGTAATATTCTAGAAATATCAGCAGTTAATAATCCAATTAAAGAAACTCCCACTAAGAAAACAACTAAATCTTGAGTAAAAACATTAGGAGTAAAATATAGAAAAATTATGCCAAGAACAACTAGATGGGTCATTTTTCTATATATATCATACTTTAAAGGTAAATGGGGTGGTAATTGGTTAACTTTGCTTCGAAGTATTTTTTCTTTTCTCATTTTTTTTTTTTCTATAAACATAAACATAATGAAAAAGGGTATATATATAACAATAAAACAAATCAGTATAATATCAAAAGGAAATGCTAGAACAACGTTATTAGTTGGTTCTATGAAAATTTTAATGATAATGTAGGCCGAAATTGAAAATGTAAATGCAACGGAATTAGCAATGTTATTGATAAATGCTTCCTTTTCTCCTTTCATTTTTGAAAGGAAAGTGATATAAAATAAAATTAAACCGTAAAAATATAAGAAGCATATTAATATAAGCGAAGTAAAATTCACTTATGACCAAACTCTTAAATTTTTAATAGTTAAAGCATGCTTAAATATTAAGATTTACTCTATTTCAAATTTTATAAAAAAAAAAAAATTTTAAAATTGAGATTCATCAATTTTTGGCATTTCATCTGAATTTAGAGCCTTATGAATTTCATCTGAAGGTAATTCATAATCTTCTAAATCACCTGTCATAAATTCTTTATACGCTAATAGATCAAAAAATCCATGACCACTAAAATTGAATAAAATAATTTTCTTTTCGTTGTTTTCTTTAGCCTTCAAAGCTTGATCGATTGCTTCTTTTACCGCATGTGCTGTTTCGGGTGCGGGGAGGACTCCTTCTGATTTAGCAAATTGAATTCCTGCCTTAATGACCTCTGTTTGATGGTGCATTTTAGCTGAGATTACTTTATTGTTATGCAAAATTGATACAATGGGGGCAATTCCATGATATCTTAAACCACCTGCGTGTATTGGGCTTGGGATAAAGGTATGCCCTAAAGTATGCATTTTCACAATAGGCCCTTTCATTGCTGTGTCTCCAAAATCCCAACGATATTCACCCTTGCAAACACTGGGGCAGGCACGAGGTTCCACACCTATTATTTCAATTTCTGGACTAATTCCTGCTAATTTATCTTTTGCAAAAGGAATCATTAACCCACTGAAATTAGATCCACCACCCATACATCCAATTACGATATCGGGTTTACTGATACCTGCTTTTTCTAATTGGGTTTTTGCTTCTTGACCGATTATTGTCTGATGGAGAAGCACAAAATTCACAACACTTCCTAAAGAATATCTAATTTTATCACTTGTTAAACTATGTTCAACTGCTTCTGAAATGGCAATTCCAAGGCTACCTGGGTGTTCAGGGTCTTTTTCTAAAAATAATCGTCCAGATTCTGTAAATCTTGAGGGACTCGCATGTACATCAGCATCATAAGATCTCATCAATATTTTTCTCCCAGGTTTCTGTAAGAAACTTGCTCTTACCATGTAAACAGTGCATTTGACATCAAATAATTTACATCCATAAGCTAAGCCGGAGCCCCATTGCCCAGCTCCAGTTTCAGTTACAAGTTCTTCTAATCCATCTTTTTTAGCATAAAATGCCTGCGCTATTGCGGTATTTGGTTTGTGTGATCCAGTAGGAGATAGGGATTCATTTTTATAAAAAATTTGTATGGCATCTCCTTCTATGTTCAAATCTTTCTCTAGTCCTAAAGCTCGATGAAGTGGTGTTGGTCTATATGATCTAGCATATATTTCTCTTAACTCATTAGGGATGGGTATTGTTGCCTCTTGAGATACTTCCTGCATAACACATTCTTTAGGGAAAATTGCAAAAGCCATTTCTGGTGGTGCGGGTTTTCCATCCATTGGGTTCACTAAAGGCGTTATAGGAGAGGGCAAATCAGGTAAAATATTAACCCACTCCTTTGGAACTTCATTTGGTTCTAAGAGAATTCTTGATTTAAAATAGTCTACCATTTTTCTTACCACATTTATTATTTTTGTATATTAAATGTGTATCAATAAAATATTGGAGATCAATGTTTTAAAGCACATTTAAGTAGTTTATTTAAATTTTCTAAAAAAAAGCTCGTGAGAAGAGAACAAAAAATTTAAATTTAAACCAATGTAAAGGCGTTATCGCCAACGCCAAGGCCACTGCCAACACCAAGATAGGGTTTTAGCTAGTGTCATAAAACAAAGTTTAAAAGACAATTTATTATGTTATTAGATTAATAAACTTTAAAAACTTAACGATTTTCTTTCCTTATTTTTTCAAATATTTAGCTATTTAGCATTGACAGCAGATTTATTATATCAAGGTTTGGAAAGAAGAAGGAAGGATTTTTGTAGTAACTGTGGCTTATCTACCTTCAAAAATCTTGTAAAGATTCTTTGCAGCAATTCGCATAACTTTTACAGTCTTCATTAGAGTATCTATAATCGTTCCAGCACAGACGATTACTAATCGCCCTGCATTAGTGATGACAATATAACCATCTTCTGCTCTTACAATCACTTCACTTAAATCCTCTTGAAATAGTGTTTGAATTGTAGATCTCCCGGTCATTAAAAGAGCACTGGCAAGACCGCAAAATTGGTCGCCATCAACATGGTACTGGGGTAATGCTGAAAATGCTATCTGATAACCTTCAGAACTTACAAGTGCTATAGCTTCAATATCTGCATTTGAGGTTATAAACGTGATTTGAGGGCTAATTTTTTCTATATCTTCCTGGTTTATCCCTAGATCAGAACCAAATTGTATAAGCCAACACCTTTAGTGCTTTAAGAATAGTTTATTGATTATTATATTTATAATAATTATTTGACTTATTATATTTTTATTTTTACATTTTGAAGTTGATTAAGGTAATAAAAAAAGGTTTATTTAAGAGATCCTCGTGTGATAGTATCTATCATATCAAAAGTAAATATTAATACTTAATAAACTTAAAAATATTAAATAAAATTCTTATAATAGTTATAAGATTTGTATGACAAGGAATTTTACTATTAGTTTTAATCTATAAAAATTTTAATAATTGAATTATGATAACTACAAGAGAATCAATAAATTATCAATTTTCTCTAATTTTTGGATATTCCTCTCCGAATGATATAATTGCCGGAGATGTGATCGGTCCTGGAAGATTAACTAGAGAAAAAGTCGGCGAGCTCTCACGAGAAGTAATTAAATTTCTTACAATGTATAACGCAATATTGAGAGACTATACGGGAGCAGAAGTATTTAGTATTGAATTTGATTTACATAACTTAGATGAAAAAAGTGCAAAAACCTCCATATATCCTAAATCGATGATCTTCATTCCAGGAAGATTTAAAGATTGTGAAAGCTTACTCCTCGCATTGAAACCAGAAACAGGATACTTAGATGTACATAAATCAAGAAACTCAATTGATAACATAAGTAGATTATTTTATGAAGTTGAAGAATTTGCTGAGCATCCTGGACTTTCCAATTATGATAAGCAGAAATTTTATGATAAATTTGCATCGAGGTTCAGTAAAAAGCTTTTTGGTGAGTTGATTGAAGATAAATGGAACAAAAGGTTAATTGGACTAAGTACTTCACTTCCCACCGAGAAAGAAATGTTAAGCACCTATGCAAAAATTATATCTGATGTTACGATCCAATGGTATAAAAAACCAATAGAAATTAATTTATTAAATCGGAAGTATGAAAAAACTAAGAAACCATTTGATGACCAACAAGCCTTAGAGCATCTTAAATATGCGATATCTGAAACCAGTGCAAATTTTATTATTGATAAAACTTTAAATCTTGGAACAAGTCTTATCAATCTAGCAAATATTGGAACTTTAGATGAATTTCAAGATGATCTCATTAGATATTTGATAACTCGAATAAAAGAGGAGCTAAAAGGCTTTATGACCCCTCAAACAGGAGAATGGTTAATTTTTAACCTTAATCAAATATTGTTAACATTAGAGGGATACTTAAATAAATTCATAGAGTATTCAAATGAATTCCTCACTTCTGGAGAAATGGGGAATTTAAAAGATTTAGTTAAGAAATATGACTACTTTATTATGTATAAAGGAAGTTTAGAAAATGAAAATTTTGAGGAACTTATCAAAATTGCTATAAAATTCATAAATCAATCTATAATTCAACAAGAGAAAATAAGAATAATAGAATTAAGTTCGGTATTTAATTATTTTTCAGAAGTTAATAAGAAAAGTTTAAGTCTTCTTCGAGTTTCACTTCCTAAATATCTTTACCGTCGTCGATTAAAAACCTTAACAACCAAATTAATAGAAAATCTTATTGGAGAATTTAACAAAGAGCAGAAACCAGCAAGAATTTTAGGATTAAATCTAATTAAAAAGTTTCAGACGCATTTATTAAACCAGATTGAAATTGAATCAACCATTTTAGGAAAAAATCCTCAATACAATGAGAAAATGATTATAGAAGAGTTCCTGAGTTTGGTTAAAAGGAATAGTGAATCATTTTTCAACATATTAACCTTAAAAATAGAAGATTTAGTATCTTTTGCTGAGATACAAGTAGAGAACGATACGCGTTCTATAGAATTTCATATAAAAAAATTTAAAAAATTTTCAAATGAAATAAGCTATTTATTAAGCTATATTTTAAGACATTCAACAATCAACCGTTATATTAAAGATGAAGTTAATAAAGAAATAATAGATCCCGTTAATTTTGCGAATAAATTTCATCGGTTTTTAGAAAAAAGGATTGGTGGTATAAATTTAGAATGGAAATCTTATGTTCTAGATTGGATTTTAGATTATACTAAGAAATATATGAATATTGAGGATCAAAAGGAATGGACATTAGCTGAAATATATTATGACTTTTTGGAATACTTGGAAAATCGTGAACAAAAAGAACAGAAGTTTGAAAATTTTTTGGGATTTTTAGATTCATATATCGCAAAGATAGGCAACCCTGAAGAAAAAAGATTGTTATTAGAGTTTTATAAGCAGTTTGAACTAAGTATTGGGATTAATGACGAATTCCCAAAATATGTAAAGAATAAATTCGAAACTGAACTCATAAAATTATCGTTTCAGAAAGAAGAATTAATACCCATTAGATTTTTTAGTTTTAATGAGAAAGAAACATTCTATACATATTTAAAGAATCTTGAATTAATATATTTCTCCAAATTAATCCCAAGACCACGGACTTTGATATTAAAACATAACTTAACAACAGAAGAAAGAGAATTATTTAAAGGAGATCTATTTCATGTAATAGATTTTAAGTTTTGGCATAATAACGTAAGGTTCGAATTATCAGATAATTTTAAAGAAGTTTATCGGGAGTGGATGAAGGAATTATGATAAGTGGGATAAAAAGGAAGACAACTGCGATTGAAAGTACTTACAGATTTTTCCAAACAGTTGATTTATTTATTAGCCATTTTAAAAGAGAAGCAGACAAGAATAAAATATATGAATTAATTGGTAAAGAAGCAAAGTTTAAAGACATGTTAATTGCGGCGGCTACTATTCATATATATCATAATTTAGGGATTCGAGTACAAAAACTTACAGATCAGAGCAAATTTTCTTATGAATCTACAAAAAATCTAGAAACCTCAGAAAAAAAAATTTTATTTCTAGAAATTGAGGATTTATTAAAGGAATCATTTTCCTTGGAAGTAAATCTTCTGAATAAGATTATAGATCTAGAGGATCGATTCATCTCCTTTTTAATAGATATAAGAAGCCCAGATTTGCAAGATATTAAAAAGCAAGAGATGTTGAGAGAGATTGAGAATCAAATTGAACGTGAATTACAAGAAATTATATTGAAGTTTCCCCCGTTTTATTTTTATGATCTGATTGGTGAACTGATTGGACTCACCAATGAAGTTAAGAGAGAGATTTTAGAAGAAAGTTCTGCTTTTAAGGAAATATCTGTTGATATAGACAAAAAATTAGAGTTAGAAGAGAAGGAAGACAGATTTATAGAGTTAGCGACCCTGGATAGAATAATTAATAAAACCCGATCGGATTTTGAATTCAAATCTTATAAAGAATTACAAATTGAAGCAATGCCAGTGAGAATGATAAAAAGAAGAGTTAATGAGTTTAATATTGAACATCTTCCTATTTCTATTCCTGGGCTAAAAGCATTTAGAGAAGCTAATGAAGTTAAGAAAAACCTGATAAAACGCATAGAAGATGCACTTGATGAAAAAATAAATTATGAGCAATTTGAACAGAGGATACTGCAATTTTTAAAATCTGAATTGATTAATAAGTTAAAAAAGAATCCAAATGATTTTATTTATCAATTACAGTGTTTAAATGAATCTCGTTTCGATGAGATTATTTACATGCTAAATAAATATGGAGTTTACAATATTTTATATCTCTTGAATCTAGATCATGAAATATCTGAAGTAGTAAAAAGGAATATGATTAGATATAACATAGAAAAGTTGGATATTGTATCATTAAATGATCCTAAGCTCCATGGGAATAATTTTAGTGCTAAAAAACAAGTTATTGATAAGGTATTCTTAAATGAGTTGAAAATTAAAAATTATTCTCACATCCTATTTATTCTAGATTTTGAAGATATTATTAACAAAATTGTAAAGGATATATTCTTTTATATCCTTTCGAAAATTTTAAGGCAACTTAGCAGAATCATTGAATTATATTTTAAAGTTTCAAATGATAGGTCATTGTATTTACTCGCACTAAAAAAAATATTTGGTACTACAGAATCAGAAGAATGGGTAAGAATAAAGCTTGAAGAATTAATAATTGAGAGGTTATACAAAAGACAGGAAGAATTAGTGGTTGTTTTAAATGCAACTAATCAACCATTCTTAGTTAATGGATTTATTTTAGCACGTTTAGTTGAATGTTCATTGAGAGATGGAATTTCAGAATTAAAAACCATCAGTAGTCCCATCTATGAAGATATTAAATCTCTAAAATTAAAATCTGATTTAATTTCCCCTATATCCTATTGCATTGGATATGATCTAGTAAAAAGATTGGAGGTATTTGAAGAATCGCGTAAGGTGGAAATAGAACAAAAAATTAAAACAAAAGAGATTGAAAAAGCGGAGGAAGCAAAAAAGATACGTGAAAAACAGGAATTAAACACATTAAATTGGATTGAAAGAAGGATCACTAGTTCATTAATGAGAATAAATAGCCCTGGAATCAACCCAAATCAGTTATACTGGCAAGAAAAAGATACCAAAACAGCTACGGATAATATTAAACTTCATAGTGAATTAAGAGGTGATCCATATGATTTGATTTCTCAATTTTTTAATTTTACTGTAGAAAAAATTAAAAAATTCGATCCTAAAATAAAGTTACCTGATACTGAAAGTGTTAAGAGCATTGTAAACAACGTAAGTATGAATATTTTAAAAAAAAGAGTTAAAAGCATTAAATCCCCAAAGGAGATACCAGATCTACTTGATGGTGAAAGATATGAAATTGCCTCTCAAATTGCTCGAGAAATAGGAAAATTGTTAGATAAAGCGTTATATTCAAAGTTTAAAAGAAAGTAATAATTTGTAATTCGATTCAAGAGATTTTATTTTGAAATAAAAAACATATTAAAAGATTCTTTATTTAATTTAATAAAAATAAGCAGAGAAGAAGAGTAAGAGTTTATGTCCCCATTAATTTCTTGGATTAAAAAAGAATTAATTTATATCAAGGATTCGTTTATCGATATTATTAAAGGATTCATTTTCTTTGTATTAGCCACTTCTGGGTTAGCTGTAGCTATATTCCTTAGGTATTCTGGGTATGATGGCACGGCAATAACTTTTGTTGGATTGCTTGTTGAATTTATCTCACTAATCTTATGCTACTTTTTCTTCAAAAGACATTTAAAGTCTAAAGAAGAATTGGAAAAATCCGATACAAAGCATAAAGTAGTTTAATATTTTAGTCTTTCACAAAAAATTTTCCCATGGCCTCTTATCGATCTGATGAGATATTAAATAATCCTTTATATCAAACGTTAAGATCATCGGATCATACTCCCATGCTTCATCTTTATTAAAGGATATACATTTTAATTTAGTTAAGTTGAGTTTAGATTTTAATAAATAACCATACATTGCTACTTGGGGAAGTGAAATTAAAAAATTTCCTTCCGGTTTATAATCGATAACTTTAATCTCATCATCATCAACCTGCAATAAATCGATATGACCAGTAATCACTTTATTATGTGCTTCATTCCAGATTGGAACTTCAATCGCTATCGAGCTACTGTCTTTAATTAAAATATTCTTAAGAATTGGT
Source organism: Candidatus Thorarchaeota archaeon (assembly GCA_048882645.1). Classification (GTDB taxonomy): domain Archaea; phylum Asgardarchaeota; class Lokiarchaeia; order Sigyniarchaeales; family SOKP01; genus Loki-b32. The sequence goes on along the minus strand of JBHLRJ010000007.1, from coordinate 34,075 downwards.
TCATGTCCAGGTGCTCCATTTATTCGATTTTCTTTATAATTCTCAAAGACTTTTTGAGCATATTTAGGCAATTTGGATTCCGGACCATAATAGCTAATTTTTCCAGATCTAATTAAATTTTTACTAAAACTTCTGATAAATGCAGATTTTATCCCTTTTATTTTAAATTGTGATATTCTTGGAAGATCCCGCGAATTAAATAAATGGTTAGGAATCAATCCTTTGGATACTCTTTTAAAATGATCCTTTAAATTATTTAACTCTTCTCGGTTTGAGGCAATTTGAGAATATTTCGTTTTATGATGAATTTTATTCCAGATAAAAGAATATGGGATATTTTGATGGACAAATCGTCTTTTTTCAAGTTTAATATACAAAACAAATATTCTCCTTTTACTTGCTGCTTCAAGATACTAAATGTATCGACAATCTTAAATTTATTTAAAGAATCTCATTTATTAAAACAATTATATTAATAATTTATTAATTAAGCAATTGTATAGTAGGCGTAATAGCCGACAAAATTGGATCCTTGGATTAACAACAATATATTAAGAATATAATTTGATAACTATAAAGACTATAGATTTCTAATCTAATTAGAAGTTGATGTAAAAAAATTTAAAGATAATATAAAATTTTAATTAATAATTAAGTATGAATAGGACTCGTAGCCTAGCCTGGCGGTTTTTTACTTTATAATAACCAAGTAAATAGGGCGTCGGACTTCTAATCCGAAAGTCGCAGGTTCGAATCCTGCCGGGTCCGCTAATCCCCTTTTAACTTAAAAGAACTAAAGATTATTTTATAAATTAACCACTTAATTTATTGAATAAGTTTTATATTTTGTTAAAGTTAAATCTATTCTTTACTACATTAGAAATTATGGTTGTGGTATTTTAAGAAAGGGGATTTAAAACAAATTCAACTTAAGGATTTAGATGTTTAATATTTGCATCTATTACAACTAAATCCGCTTGAGGCGAATAGGATTTCACAATTTTAGATTTTAAAATTCTATCAGCCGTCCAATCTAAAGCTCCTAGTCTTTTTCTTAAAAAATTCACTATTTTCTCTATAGGATCAGGTTTTTTAGAGAATCCATAAAAATGTAGTATTCCTCCTGATTTTTTCATTAAAAAGCAAACCACATCAAGATAATTAATTGCCCTTCCAGGAAGGTTCATAATTATACGGTCTATTTTATTATGTAATAACGATCCTGTTGGATTGATAGGATTAAGTAATTCTTTTACATTAATCTTAAAAGGAAAAATATCACCTTTTAATTTATTCAATTCAATATTTTCTTTTAAAAAATAATATGCTTGAGGATTTACATCAAATGCATAAATCTTTACATTATGTTGTTTCGCTATTTGAATGGAAAAAGGACCTATTCCTGCAAACATATCAACAATAAGATCACCTTCATCCATCTTATATGATGAAATCCTACTCCGTTCATAACCCAATCTTGGAGAGAAGTATGTTTTTTTTACATCTAATTTAAAAATGCAATTACTTTCTTTGTATGTTGTAATAGGTTTATCGTCACCTTCTAAGAGAACTAAATTTCTTAACCTATACGTCCCTTCGATTCCACTTTTTTTCTCAAACACGGAATTTACGTTTTTATTTACATTAATTATTGCATTTGCGATTGCCTTTTTGTAAATCTCAAATTCTGTATCGTTTGTAGGTGAAGAATTTAAAAAATCTATAATTGCTATAGATCCGATAATATCATAGGATTTTGGAATAAATTGAAAATATTCTTCCGGTATTTTGCCTAATAACGCCTCAGTGAGCGATCTATATTTGAATTTGGGATTTAGAATTCCTTCTCTGGAAACAAATTCAAAAGGAAACTTGTTCCCTATTGATTTCTTTAACTGAATAAAGTTTTTCTTGTTGTCAGTAAGTGGAAAAAACAGAAAATTATCTTCAGAAAAGATTTTATATCTTTTGTTAATAATGGAGTTCAATTTTGAGAGCTTTTTAATCAATTCAATGAGGAGCTGACCATCAGATTTATGTAATTTTATAAAGTTAATTTTGATCTTACCTTGAATTATTTTTTTCCTTATCGACTTCAAAAAAAAGATAGATTTTTTTCCTTGGTGTTTTTAATTCTTCAATTAAATTTCGATCTAATTCCCTTGCAGATTTTGTACAATTAATTAAGACCGTCCTATCGCATATAAAGTTACTTTTTCTAAAAACTATATCCTTTTCATTTAGTAAAGTCAATTCCCTATTTCCGAAACCGTAAAAAAAATCAGTAAGATTATCTACTTTTAATGTTATTTTGAATCTTTTTTCCTTAATTATGTTTTTTTTCAATTCAGAGTTAAGGTTTATACATGCTTTTGAAGCATTGACTCCCAAAATGCAAGAGCCTCTTTTACTTAAGGTTTTTTCCTTAGTTAATTCAATTGTTGAGCTATGAGTACATAATAGATTGTTGTGCCCATAAGCATATATCATCTCTATATACGGCATTCTTATGTTTCCTTGAAAAACTGCAGGAGATCTTCAATATTATTAAATATAGAAAATCTAAGATTAAATTTTGCTTTCAAAACTTCAATTAATTTATAGATATTCTCTTTTTTATAAAAATCCATAGTTTCATTAAATTGATTAATAAATTTCTCAGGAACTAAAATCCCACATTTAAGATAATTGTGACTATGTTTCTTAAAAAAATTTATAGCTTTAGAAAGCATATTTTTGTACAATATTTGGTGAATACCTGAAGAATTTTGGGAGTCATATTGTCCTAGTGGAAATGTATTTCTTAATCCGAAAGGAATAATCCCATAATATTCAGAGAGAAATAAGATATGTAAAAATTCTCTTTGAATTATTGAGTTTTCATCTATTTCTTCTATCCATTTCCTTATACTAGGAGATTTTTCACTTTTAATGTCCAATTCTGGTAGTATTATTAAAAATTTTACTGATTTTGGTACTCTATAATTTTCCCAAAACCAGTTTTCGTATCGATAAAATAAGGGTCGGTTAAGACTCTCTATTGAAGTATATAATCTACCATGAGTTTTATAGCGTTTTTCATGTTTTTCAAAAAAAGGTAATTCTGATTTAATTATATTAGCAGCATTGACCAAATTGGGGTGGGACCTTATTCTTTGCTCGACTAACTCCCATAAGTTACCTTCTTTTATAGCTTGACGGATTGTCCTTAATTCTGAAAATGAAATATATAAATTATGTTTTGCTATCAATTGGATTTGTAAATCATTTTCAAGAGATCTTATTTCCCTTGGGTTATGATCACAGCATATGGGACAGTGGCAAGGAAATTCCTCTAATTCTTCCAATCGTTTTGTTCCTGTTGATAACGTAAAATATCGTTTTTCTTTTGCATATAAAAAATATGCGGCGGAGTCCATTAAGTCACATCCACAGGCAACAGCTAAAGAGAAAAATAGTGGTAAACCTAATCCAAACATATGGATCGGTTTATCCCACTTTATATTTTTTTTTACATTTAAAAGCAATCTAATTGCTATATCAAACCTATAATCTAAAAATAATTTAACTAAGCCTCCTATTGCATATATACCAAAATCTAATTTACTCATTTCAATTGTACTTGTTATTAATAAATCAGTATATTTAGCTCCATGAATAGGGGCAATCCAATAACAATTCTTCCTTACTCTTCTATTTATATTATCTTTAGCTCTTTGGATTGTTGTAAATACTTTCCTTTTAGCTGTGTTATAATCATCATCAAGCTGAACTGGTTCATCTAAAATTACTGCAAAATCTGTATTAATATTCTCTTGGAATTTCTCAATATCATCTGCCTGAATTTTAATATCACTTTGATTGTACATATATTTTTGGAAGGCTCCACTATCAGTAGCAATTATTCCATCAAAGTTTAAATATTGGTGTATCCCTTTTCTTAATATTTCATCTCGATTTTGAGCATTCTGATACATTATATAGGCATTGGTAAAAAGGCATTGAGCTCCAATTTTTTTTAAGAATGATATTGAGATATTATTCCTATAAGGATGGACTACTGGGAATAAGTTGGGAGTGCTTATTCGTTTACTATTTACTACTAATGTTCCGTATCTTCCTAAAGCATCTGTTTCTTTAATTTCCCATTTCAAATTATTCACTAACAAATCTTTTTTCTAATCGAAAAAATCTTTTAACCGATTTTCCTGATCAAGCTTTTCTAACCAATCTATTTTACCTACTTGGTACTCGTTCCCATCTTTTTTACCAAGAACAATGTCTACAATGATATTTGCAACAGTATTGATATTTATTCTTGTTGTATCAATCTCAAAGAAAGGAACTTTTATATTCTTTTGAATAAAGTAATTAACACAATTTCCTAAAATTTCTGCTTGAATATTTTCAATTATTTTTTTTGCTGAATATTTTCTATTTTTTAACCTATTATATAATTCATCTGGATCACATCTCAAAATAAATACAAAATCCAAATAATTACTTGGAATGATATCAGAAAAATGACTTTCTAGTATTAAAAAGGGTGGGTTTGTCTTCTCTAATTTTTTTATCCTTTTTAAGATATATGGACGAAACACCTCAAAATCGACAATATAAGTGTTTCTTTTTTGGTCATATTCTAATGAAAAATTATTTGAAATCGCTAGTTCATTAAGAGATATTATTTTGGATTCAATTAATTTTGAAATTTCATTTGCCACTGATGTTTTACCACACCCTGGTGTACCTGAAATTATGATAATTTTCATTTTCAAATTTATTATAGATAAAGATAATTAAAAAAGTCAATGAAGATTACTGAAATCATACTTTTTAAAAATAGTGGGAAAGGGGGGCTTTGAACCCCCGACCTCACGGTTATCAGCCGTGCGCTATACCAAGCTAAGCCACTCTCCCACTTGAATGAATTTAATTAAATTTTTCTATTTATTTTAAAAAACGCTAATTAATGAATTAATTTAATAAAGAGTATTTAAAAAATTTTTTGACCTAAAATATAATAGGATATAGATTTTATTTTAAGTTAAGTCAATGCCTAGAATTTTAAATTATTCAATTGTTGGATTAGAGGATTATACTATCAGTTTTAATAGTTATTGTTCTTTATGTGAAATTCAGAAATTCTGTAAGTGGGGTAAAGATGATCCATTTTCTATTGACATTAGTTGTGGCGATTTAAATCGAGCAAAGGAAAAAGTCAAGTTTGAACAATTACAGAAGCTTCAAAAAACTGAAGATGTGTCAGTTCCTTATGAGGAGTTAGTCAAAAAAGTAAGGATTAACTTACAAGGTATATTTTCTGAAATATGGAAGTCAAAAATAAAATCTCATAAAGAAGAAATAAGATGTTTAGACTCCCGAAAGATAGATCCTATGTTAGTTGCTCAGCAAGGTCAAGATTGGTGGCAAGATTTTAACATAACTATGAAAGTTATAAACAATGAGTGTGAAAAAATATCTTAAGAAAACTTTTCTATTTCTTCCTCTTTCAATTAATTTGGAGACTTTAAATACCAGTTGTTAAAAAAGATCATAGAATGTTTAATTCTATTAAATCATTAATATTGAATTCCTCATCCAACAACACAGTTGATGAGATAATTGAAGGTTTAGAGAATTGGTGTTTGGTGTTTAATGATTTCTTTTTAATTTTTTGTAAATATCTCAAATATATTTTTGTTTTCATAATACTATTTATTGGAGTTCTGACCTTACTAAGGTTGAGAGGAGTATATAGGCAATCAAGACTAATGGGAATTGAAAAGAAAGATGATTCATTTACTAAAATTAGGTTGGTTCTCGGTCTTTCATATATATTCTTAGCATTTGGGATTTTATTTAACTATTTGACGTATTTTGTAATTTGGCTTTTGGAACCTTTACCTGACAAACTGATATATAGTTTCATAGATTTTAACGGAATTAATCCTTTTGATCTGAATGGTATAAGAGATATAAGTATATCTCAATATCCTCATGAAAAAACAATATATTATTGTTTTGCATTTGGTTCATTAATTTCATTTCTCGATATATTATTGAGTCTCTGGTACTTGATAAATAGTAATAGATTAATTCATAATCCAAATAAAGCTCTTAGAGCTTTAATTTGTGGGATTTTTGGATGTATTTTGTTTGGGTTTACTACTTATCTCCCATTTTTTTTTTAAAGATTTCGTGTAATTTTTAAAAATTTTCTTTGATAATTATTATAAATTTATTTACCTTCTTAATTTGAAAATAGATTCTTATTGCAGAACGAAACATTTATATATTATATTTATATTTATAATATTTGCATTCAAAGATTATATTCGATTTTCAGTCACATATAATTAAAAGTACTAAAGCAATTTTCTAATCGGTACATGGGTTAAGTTAGGCTTAAAAATTTTCTGTTTTCAGAGTATTAAGAACTAATATAATATTTTAAACGAAAAGTGGAGATTATTATGGAAATAGAGACAGATTTAAGTAATTTTTCAAATTTGTGCCCCGAATGTGGGGGAAAAGTTATTCCATTACATGAAAAGGGAGAAACTGTTTGTGGGCAATGTGGTCTTGTGATTAGTGAAAGAATAGTAGATATTTCTCACAGTGGAAAAAGAGCTTTTACTAAACAAGAAAAGGAGAATCGAGAAAGGACAGGATCTCCTATTTCAATTCTATTACCGGATATGGGTTTGAGCACGATAATTGATAAAACAAGTATTAAGAGTCCCGATTTAAAACGTGCAGCTAAATGGAACTCACGGATGACGTGGGATAAAAGAAATATGTTAATAGCCACAACAGAATTAAAAAGAATCGGGAGTAATCTCAATTTACCTAATCACGTAAAGAAAGCAGCAATAAGACTATATATTGAAGCTTTTAAAAAAAAATTACTTAGGGGAAGATCTATTAATGGAATGGTTGCTGCTTGTTTATATTTTGCTTGTAGAGAAAGGAAAATACCTCGAACCTTGCAAGAGATATTAGAACAAACATCTATAAGTGCTAAAAATGTTAGAAGATGTTATAGAACTCTAATAAGAGAATTAAATTTAAAAGTACCTTCTACTGATCCAATTTCTCTTATCCCACGCTTTATAGCTGAGTTAGATCTAGATGCCGATGCGGAAAACGCAACAATTAAAATCTTACAGAGCTTCACTTCTAAATTTTCTACGTCTGGGAAAGATCCTAAAGGTTTATGTGCAGGTGCTTTGTACTTAGTATGTAAAATGAAGGATAAAAGAATTTCACAGAAAGAAATAGCTAATTTGGTGGGAGTCACCGAAGTAACGCTTCGTTCAAGATATAAAGAATTAATTAAGATGTTAAATATTATGGTATAATTTTTGTTTAGACCTAAATTTTTTATTCTTTTTTCAACATTAATTTGATGAAATCTGGTAAGGTTAGTAAATAACTTTGAGCATTCGGAAGCTGATCAATAATTTTTATGAATAAATGGGAATAATTCTCGGCTCGTTCTTTTTGTTTTAAGACATCATTACGACTTTGTTCTCTAACAGGTTCAACTGGTATTCCCTTCATTACTGTACGTGCGGGAATGGTTAATCCCGGAGGTACTTGGCTTTCATTCAAAATAATGGCTCCTTCACCTATTGACGCTTCTTCAAAAACCAGTGTTCCTTCCTTTATTTGCACATAATCCTCCATGAAACATCCTAATAAAGCTACTCCTGTTTCGATAATGCAATACCTACCAACATTAATGGAACTTTTTGAAGAACGAGTTAACATTATTACCCCATCAAAAATTGTAGAGAATTCACCAATTACAATTGGAGAGTTTTCTGCTCGGATGATTGAGCCAGGCCAAATTATTACATTATCATTTATCTTAACATCCCCAATTAGAGTACTTTGAGGACTAACGTAAGATTTTGGGCTTATTTCAGGTTTTTTTCCATTATATTCTATTATAGGAATCTTAATTTCACTTTTAAGTTAACAATTTACTTAAAAAAATAATATATTAAAACAATTTATATCTTTATGAATTTAAACTTTTATTTGAGATTATTTAATCCATTCCATTAGATTAGTAGGCACCCTAAGTTTGTAATTTAAAAAATCCTTATTACTTGATAATTTATCTCCCTTTATTTAACAACAGTTATGTTATGTTTATAATTACTAATATCAGAGTTATTAAAGATAGATCTTAAATGGGTCACCTGATTCGAATAATAGAAATTCAATATACGGAAATTCTAAACTCAAAGTATTACATAGTCTTTTTAACGCCAGGATCTCATTCTTATAATGTGATGTTTCAATAAGAGTTAGCTTCAAATCTCTTCCATATACTGCATCAAAATAATTAATTTTTCCAGTCACATAACAGTCACAACCCATTTCTGAAGCTGTTTTAAGATATTTTTCATTAGGCGTATCTCCACCTACAATGCAAATTCTCTTGATTATTTTATGGAGATCCCCAATATAGAAAAGATGTTTTAAATTTAGGTTTGCCTTAATTCTTTTTAGTAAATCCTCCAATGTCATTTCTTTAGCGTTATCTAAGTAATGTTTTGGTGTACATATTCGCCCAATAGGAACTTTAATTCTTGTAGAATTTCTAATATTAAAATTATTTTCTATGTTTAAATAAAGTGCATTTGCAATTGTTTCTGATACTCCACCCTCTGCTGCGATAAATGCTGAATTTAATACAAAAATAGATATTGGGTATTTTGTTAATAAAGTTAATTTATTTATAATATTTTGATTAAATGCTTCAATTGGATTTTTAATTAAACTATGATGCGAAATAATTAAATTTACTTTGTTTTTTACAGCATAATGAAGAGCTTCAATATTTAAGTCAATTGTTAGCATAACTCTTTTTATCAATTTATTAGTTTGGTTTTGACAATACTGTAAACCATAAAGCTCTGAATTTAACCTAAATTTTTTTGGGATTAATTTATTCTGCAAAATTGATTGTATTTCTTGAAGTAACATTCTAATTAAGATTTTTATTTATAATGTGAAAAAATTTTAAAATTTATTATGATAAAACTCAGTAAAGATTTTTTAATTTAAATTTTAAAAATTAATAGATTATTTGATGTTATTTATGTTGAAGAGGTTTTTTGAAAAATGAAGGATTTTGACTGTATATTTTGTAAAATTACCGAAAAGAAAATTCCATCTAATATTATATTTGAAAACGATCTTGTTTTAGCCTTTTTGGATATTTCACCTATTTCAAAGGGACATATGATAGTTATACCAAAAAATCATTATTCCACTTTAGAAGATATTCCTAATCATGAATTAGCTGAAGTTTATTATATAGTAAAGAAAGTATCAATCAAACTTCACCAAAAATTGCAAATTGATGGATATAATGTTCTACAGAACAACTTCAAAGCTGCGGGTCAAGTTGTTAATCATTTTCATGTTCATATTATTCCTAGAAGTTTTAATGATCAAAAATTTCGTATAGAAATTCCTAGAAGTCAAGCAAAACAAGAAGAACTTAATGAAGTTTTTGCGATTTTAAAATTTTGATTATATCGAATCCTTTTAATTTGGTTTAGTTTAAAAGGATATTTATTTACAAAAACTAAGTATGTTCAAAAGAAATATTTTTAAAAGTTTACGAAGAAGGATTAAAAAGTTTTTTTCTGATGAATATGGAGGTAATCTCGTAGAATATGCCTTACTCATCGGTTTTGCGTTATTTATTTTTTTTGTTATTACTGGAGTAATCACATCTATTCTAGATTGGACTGTTGGGCTTTCAAATGACTTTTTCAATATTTTTGGAGGATAAGAAAAAAGTATAGTTTATTTCAACTTTTCTTCTTCTAATTTTACAATTTTATTATCTATAAAGAAGAAGTTATGCCTTTCTGCCCAATCATCAAAATTTTGTTTTACAAAATCTGGATCTAAGTTCAGGTGATCTACAAATACATCAAAAGGTATTTTATTAGCTCTTTTTAAGTACTTTTGTATTTTCTCATCTATTTCAATCTGATTAGGTGGATTTTCCTTTCTCTTTCTTGTCCTAAGTTTTTCCAATAAAGGATCATTTTTACTATCATTAAAAAAGAATTCTACAATATTGTTAATTACCTGTGCTCTGGTTGCTCCAAATACATCCACAAGCTCTTCAACAAGCTTCATATAACTTTTATTTAAGGTTACAGTGGTTCTTGTAGTTTCGGTCATTTTCGTTGAAATAGAATTTGTTTCAATTTCTGTATGGTAATTTTTATTTTTAAATTTTAGTGCTTATTGGTGATAATAATGCATAAATAAACATCATTTATATATTATTTGGGATTAATATGATCATAAGAATAAATTCTTAACAAGCAAATTAAAAAGTCGAAAAATTGTCGTTTTAGAATTTATTTTGAATATGGAGGAATAAATTATGGCTGATAAAATCACACGTGAAAAATTTTTTGATTCAAAGGAGTTCTTATCACCCATCCAGTATAATTTGTTAAGAACTTTGGAAAATTCAGGACCATCAACTCGTAAAGATCTAGTTAATTTTCTTAATACTCCAAGAACAACAATTTATGATAACTTGGTGAAACTTCAAAAAAAAAAATTAATAGAAAAATTCTCTCGTACCGATGGTAAAAGGGGACGACCGCTAGTTTTTTGGAAATTAAAAATTCAGAATGACTAATTTTTTTTTTTTTGATATCTCTTTATTATAAATTAATATATACTCTTCAATTTCCATTGCAAAATAAATTAAGAGAAGTTAAAATTTGAAATAATAAATAATTTAAGAAGAAGAACCCAGTTAAAAATTATTCAATAATATTTAAATAAAATTATTAAAAATTTAACATAATTTAATTGTTAAGTATTACTTTTAATTGATATATCTCCAGTCGAAATATAGGAGTCTAATAATATTAAAAAATGCTTAACATTTCTAATTTTATTTTGGAATATAATAAAACTCATTTATTCTCTTTTGATACATATCTTTATTACTACCTAATTTATTTACTCGTGGCCTTTTAGTTTCTAAATCTCTTCTAAAGGTAATTCCCATCATTTTCAAAAACATATTGAATCCTTCCCTTAAACTTTGGGGAGCAAAAGCTTTACCTTCCAATCCTGGAATCCCATCAAATACTAAAATTGAATCTGCAATAAAATCTTGAGTAATAATATCATGTTCTACAACAAAGCTTGCTTTTTTTAATTCTTCAATTGATTTTCTTAATAATTGAGCAACTTTTAATCTCATCTCAACATCTAAAAATGCTGAAGGTTCGTCAAAGAGATAAATATCAGCATCCTTCAGTAAACATTCTGCTATAGCAACTCTTTGTAATTCACCTCCACTAAGTTCCAAAGTATTACGTTCTCTTATATTATCTAGGTTTAAACTACTCAGTAATCTCTTTTTGTAAGATTGGCTAAGGTGAGGGGCTAATTTTATTTTTGTAATAATCTCTGAAACTTTTATGTTCTTCTCAATCTTTATATATTGGGGTTTTATAGATACCTTTAATTTATGGGCATTATTGTTATTTTCATCAATTTTAATCATTTGGGTTGAAATCATATTTGCGATCGAATTAACAAACGTTGTTTTTCCTATTCCATTAGGACCTAAGATCCCTATAATTTCGCCAGAGTGAATTTCACTGCCAGAAACGGTTAAATTGAAATTACCCAGTGATTTCTTAATATCCTCATAGGAGTATATGACATCTCCACTACTAAAGAGTGATTCTTGAGGGGGTCGTTCATGAAATCTTATAGCTTCTTCTCGAAATCTCATATTTTCATCTTTAATATATCCATTTAAATAAATATTAATTCCAACTCTGACTCCCTGAGGATGAGATACAATACCATATACTCCAGGTTCACCATATAAAATTGAAACATAATCACTAAGATAATCAAGTATTGCTAAATCATGCTCAACAACTATAATTGTTTTATTTTCCCCAGATAAACTTCGGATTAATTTAGCCATATTAATCCTTTCACTCACATCTAAATAAGAGCTAGGTTCATCAAATAAATAAACATCTCCATCTTTAAGATAAGCAGCAGCAATAGCTACTCTTTGGAGTTCTCCGCCCGATAAGACGGATATATCTCTATCTAAAATTTTTGTTAAATTTAATTCTTCTGTTATTAAATCTATTCTTTCTCTGGCATTATTTTTGCTTAACAATTCAATTACATTCCCCTTTACATATTTTGGGATTGTTGTAATATTTTGAGGTTTATATATAATGTTTAATTTATCCTTTCTTAGGTCAATAAAGTATTGGTGTAACTCAGATCCTTTAAAGTGATCTATTATTTCGTTCCAGCTAGGACTTTCTTCACCAAATTTTCCCAGATTTAGCATCAATTCATTAGATAAAATTTTTAGCATTGTACTTTTTCCTATTCCATTCTGACCAATTAATCCAAGAACTTTCCCTTTTTTGGGGATGGCCATTCGAAATAGAGAGAATTGATCTGAGCCATACCTATATGAAATTTGACTTTCTAAAGGATCTGGCAAATTAACAATCCTAATGGCACTAAATGGGCATTTTTTTATGCATATTCCTTCCCCTGAGCAGAGACTTTCCGTAATAATTACATATTTTTCATCAGGACTAAGAACTATCGTTTTATCTCCTGTTCTTACTCTTGGACAGTATTTTATGCATGGCTTTTTTCCAAAAGGACTACATTTGTCTGGTTTACAAAAATCTCTATTTAAAACAGCAATTCTCATTATTTAACTCACTGCTATATAGAATCAAAAATAATAAATAAAGATAATCTTTAAAGCTATAAAGAAAAAACTGAATATTGAAGAATATTTCAAGGAAAATTTATCAATTTAATAATTTAAATCTAGACTATAGGTTTTTCCTCTTGTTTTTTCCTTTTGAAAAATCTTTGAATTCTTGAAATTTTTTTCACCTGGGATTTTTCATAACATTCAGGACAATATCTAAAAGCTTCTTTTATCATCGCTCCGCATTTATCACAATGTTTATGAGGATAAATATAAGGTTCTGTCTTTTTTTTATATCTTTCGAATTTACTCAATTTTATTCTCCTTTATGTTTTAATAATAAAATATATTATTGATTATATTTTTTTCACTCCACTTTTATCAATTACAATTTGAAAGAACTGAGCATGTTTAAGTTGCTCTCTTATACTTAATGGGCATTTTGGAAATTTTAGAGAAAATGCTTTCGCATCTATAACAATTTTATATAACTGGTTTCTCCAAAAATTACAAATTGTTTCAATTTTATCAGGATTTACTAATGCGAAAACAGAACCTCCGTTTCCCGCACCCGTTAGCTTTGCCCCATAGACTTCATTATGCTCTTTAATTAATTTAATTAAAATATTATTAACTAATCCAATTCCATACTTAAAACCTGCAATTGTCATTATATTATCCATTATCTGTGTGTTTTCTTCAAAGTATTCTCCCAATTGTTTCCAATTGTGATTCATTAAAGCATACCTAGATTTCCAAGAAATTTCCGCTAACAGACGATAATTTTCGATTATTTGGGGATGTTGTTTCAAGTATAATTCCCGTAAGATTCTATGGACATTGCCACTTTCATGGACCATGCCAGAATAGCAAACTATTATCGGTAAATGATTAATATTGTAAGTTTCATCGATCCTATCATAAATTGCCAACGGTTCATTTGAAATTTCTTTATGATAGAGCTTTCCTCTGTAAGAACAAAAACAGAGTCCTCCTCTACTTATAACATATCGATCAGAATAACCTCCTGTGATTTTTAAATCTTTATCCTCAACTCTCATGGCGATCTCTGCTATAATATCTTTATTAATATGAAATTCATTTTCTTCTAATACATTTAGATTATTATATAAGTTAAAATATAGAGCAAGGCCGTAAATAACAGCAATTATTATTGCAGAGCTCCCTCCCAAGCCACTCTGTCTGGGAATCGTTGTTAATAATCCAATTTCCATATTTGATTTTAAAAATCGTTTATTAAACCAAGAATTCATTTTACATAATCTATTTATACCTGCATAAATTAATTTTTGTTGCCCAATTAAGTTTTTAATATTGGTACCTATGTTTTTCGAAACAATTTCTTCGCTGATAACATTAAATTTAAAATGAGTTTTAGTTTTTTTAACACCATAAATTTTTACTCTGCTTATACCATCTAGTTTTTTCAAGTAAAGAAATGCAGATAGGGGGTTATTTTTACCGTTAATTGCCACAGATGGCATCCAAAAATCTCCCTCAACGGCATCTAAAGGATTTATAATATTGATTCGTGATGGTGCTTGTATAACCATATCCGGATTTAAATTAAAGAGAAATTCCTTAATAGCTTTTAACATTTTAACTACCAAAATCTATTTTTAACCCAAATTTAATAAATCTAATAATATTTTTAAGCTTTGTACAAAGATTAAGGGAGACGTTTACAATAGATTTTTCTATAATTGATATTCTTATTTCTTCTTTTTTATTCATGCAATCTAAATAAAAAATTTAAGTTTTTATAATTAATAATAAAACATTAAATGTATGGCAAAAAAGGGTAAATATCAATTATTATCATACTTGGTGGATAAAGAATTAATTTTTTATAAGAGTTTGAATAGGAATAAAAAGGTAGTTGCTTTTGCCATGCTTGAAACCAGCTCATTCAATCCCTTAATTGCAAGTTTAAATGATTATCTTAGAAAAAGATTTCTTCACTATTACTCGCTTCAATTAAATATACTAGAAGAACACAGAAATATTGTGTTGCTTAATTTTGAAGAAACAAAAAAGGAAGATTTAACAAAAATGTTCAATGTAGTTCGTCAAAAAATTGTAGTAAATAAGAGCAAAACCTTCTTTTTACAGAATTCTCAATTAGAAAAAGCATTTTTAGAGCCAATATTAAAAGAAATTAAATCAAAAGCCTCTCTTTGGAAAAAATCTGAATCTATTCAACTCTCAAATAACCTCAATTCCTTTAATATCAACTTTTATAATATAAATTTAAATTATTTAGATAGTAAAGATTCTTTCATTGAAAATTTTCTTAAAATCAGTAAAAGTTTTAATAGAAAAGGATACTTAATTTTAAATTTTAGGATTGATTATAATGACGAAATTATAGTTTCTGCTTATTTTTCTGAATTTATCTATAAAAAAAATGATATATTTAATACTGAGAAGAGTATTAATGATTTTTTTAACTATAATCTTTTAAATAAACATGAAATAAAAGTAAAAGAGATTTTTAACTTATTATGGAGATTGGGGATCTCTAGCAAGTATTCTCCCTTAAAAAACTTTAAATCTCTATTTATGGAAAAAAAACAAGATGCAATAGGTATAATAATAGATTTTAACGATGAGTTTGAACATAATTTATTTGAAAAAAGACTCAATTTCATAAGACTTAGTAAAAATTTAGTATTAATTGAACAAAAACATTTATTTCTAGTATTAGCAAGATTGGAATCCAAAATGTTAAGAAGAATAATCAAGAAATATAAATCAAAATATTTTATCTACATCTTAATTCTAAACAAAAAAGAATATAGAAAATTATTAGATATTGCACATGTTAAATCTATAAATAATATACAGATCTTAAATCCAGATGAAAAAATAGATTTTAATATCTTTAAGAGGATATAATCTTCAGAATATTCCTAGATCAATTGCGATATCTTGAGCTGAAAAATCTGGGTGCAATTTAATAAATGCTTTTTTCTCTCCATTAGGTCTAATCATTGTATTGACTTTTATTACCTTTATATTATGTATCTTCTCAATTGCTCTTTTTATTTGACCCTTGTTAGCAGATTTATCAACAATAAATACTAATTTATTTTCTCTTTCAATTAATTCGAAAGTTTTCTCAGTGATTAGAGGTCTTTTGATTATCCTATAAAATTTTTCCATTTTATAATGGCACCTCGTAATTATTTAGCTCATTAAATGCAGATTGAGACCATAAAATTAATCTACCAGAATTTCCTCCTGGTGCTAAATCGTTAATTGAAATGCTTTCAAATTTAACGACTTCAGTCCCGGGAATATTTCTAGATGCCTTAACAATTCCAAAATCATCCTTTATCACAATTAATATCCCCCGTCTATTTTTATACTTACGCCCTCTTCTTTTACCCTTTCCATTTCTTATACTTTTACTTTTCTTTACTTTAAGTAGTTCATATTCAAGTCCTAAACTACAAAGGATTGAGTACATCCTAGCAGTCTTCTTGATTGTCTGAATTTTATCATCAATAACTAATGGTATTTCAGGAATATTAGTGATATTATACCCTCTCTTTTCAACCCACAATCTATTTCCCGAAGCAGAAATAGCGGAAATAATTGATAGCTTATTTGTTTTTTTATTAATTTTTTTAGTAATTACTTTTTCCGACTTAGTTGGATGTGTGCGTCGACCACCTTTGGCATAAGGAACTCTTCCTACGTTTCTCGAAGAAGGAAAGCCAGATCCCTTACGTCTTGGGGCTCGAGACATTCCATAACCCGTACCCCAACTTTCGGATATATTTCTTAATCCTGCTCGTTTATCTCTTCCTTGAGGCTGTTTATTCCTACTTTGAAAAGCATTATGAGCTTCTTGAACAAGATCTTCTCTTGGTTTTACATTAAAAATTATTGGTTTATCAATTAAATCCTTTTTCTTTCCATCTAAATCAAAAATATTGATTTTTTCTGTAGTGGAACTCATAGTTATCTCATTTCCTTTGGTGGCTTTCTCTACTTACAAATGTGATTTCTGGCGTTTTAACCTCAAATGATTTTAATGGTCGAATTGTTCTTCTTATTCTTACTAATCTTTTTTTAGGTCCGGGAATTGAACCAAGAACCACTAAATAATCTCCTTGAATTCTACCATATTTTACAAAACCTCCTTTTGGGTTAATCTCCTCTTCATTTTCTCCAATTACCATAATCCTTTTATGATATTCGGTTCTTTGATGGAAGCCTAATTGTCCAGCACGAGGAACTGTATAAAGAACTCTAGCAGGATGCCATGGACCAATACAAGCTACAGCCCTATTAATTTTACTATTTTTTCTAGTTAAAATTTTAACACCAAATCTTCTAACTGGACCTTGAAAACCTTTACCTTTAGTTACAGCAATAACATCTATAAGCTCACCCTCATTTAAAACATCCCTTACTCTTATTTCCTTACCAAAATTTTCAAAGACAAAACTTAATTCATCTTCTGGATTTTTTGAGGAATTTATTTTAATTTCTATTATATCTGGTTTTTTTCTAGGTAAGGAGGTTTTGTAAGGTTGAGTTTGAAAAATACCTCTAATTTCACTAGTATTGTTTAATATCTCTCTTATATTTCTCTTAAGATCATTAATGTTATAGTTCTCAAAATTCGGTAAACTAATTTTTCTGGTTAGGTTATTATTAAATTCATTAGTAAATATTTCCCCCGCTACGTATTTACCATACTCATCTTCATTATAAACTCTAACACCAATGAGAATAAGAGGTGGAACCTCAAGTACAGTTACTGGCTTCATTAATTCTTTTCCATAATATGGACTATTTATTTGATCTTCAATATAGATAATATGTGTCATTCCTGCTTTAAAACCAGCGAATCCAAGAAAGTTTATTTCTTCAGAATTATCTAACCAATGCCTTACTCGACCTTTTATCATTGCTGCTCTTTTTCTGGGTAGGAATGCTAATGAACCATGTCGTGGTGCGTGTTTTTTCCGATGAGCCATAATAATCACTAACTTTTGAAATTGAATTTTTTAAAATAAATAAATTTTTTTATTCTTTATTAAATCTGCTGGTTTTGCCGATGAATAAAAAGGAGTTATTTAAATTATTTTTTTTAAAAAAGAGATTAAATGGATTTAAAGAATATTAGCTATATCCAAGAGAAAGAGAATTTAGAAGGTAGAAAAGAATTAGCTTTAATCATCGATTGTACAAAATGTACAAGAAGAGAAGTAGAGCTTGTAAAGGATAATAGATGCTTGAGATGTTTATTTTCTAATTTATTCTTTTATAAAGATAAAAAATTAAAGCTGATATCACTGTTAGATGATGAGCTTCTAATTGAATCTAATCAAGTTGCAGAGCTTCTAGATTACTACAAAAAATTAAAAAAAATAAGTAAAATAATTCAAAAGATTAAAAATACAAGGGATCAGAAATGTAAATTTGAAGAATTTAAATGTGAGATTTTTCTAAAATTTGTCAAATTATACAATTTAGATGAGTATAAATATTACAATCCAATTTATCTGTATAATCTCATTTCAAATTTGTATTCTGAAAGTTCAAACTTCAAATTAAATAATACTTTCTGCCAGAAATGTCAAGAATATCTTAAAAATTTATTACTCTTTCTATTAGAAATTTTTAATAATTTAGATATTATAAAAAAATTTCAGAAATTTAAAAATGAAAACATTAGCTTTTATGAACATATCTTTTTAAAACCAGGATATTTAATCAATAAAAAACAGAAGCACCGGGAATTAAATATTTTAGTAAAGAAAGAACCATTAGTAACATATAATATTGAAAACCATAGAGTATTTCAAGTTAGCATATATCAAGCTTCTCATGAGAATGAAAAACTCTATCAAATTATACCCTTTTTCAAAGGTGATGAAGAAGATTATCTTAAAAAGGTCATACGTGATATTATTTATAATCTTGAGATTGGTGAGTTGGAAAAAATAATTCCACTGGATGCATTAATAGATCTCTATAGAAATGAGTCAATAAAATTTATAAAATCAAAATTTAAATTTACAGAATCAAAAATAGAAAAAATTAGCTTTTTCATAGCTCTGAAGAAATTGCATTTACATAAAATATTTCCTCTATTAACTGATGATTTAATTGAGGAAATATTTCTCGATTCCCCTGAAGATGAAATTTACATAAATCATCAAACTTTTGGTCGGTGTCGAACTGGAATACAACTAAAATCTAAAGAAATTGAACGTATTAAAACTATGTTTAGATTATATAGTGGCAAAAGACTAGATTACATGAATCCTAGTATTAAATTAGTAATGAAGAATAAATATTTCTATTGTCGGTTTGCGATTGATGTTCAGCCAATCCAAATCCATAATTTCTCATTGGATATTCGAAAACTTAATAGAAACATTTTCACCATTCAAGATCTACTCAAAAATGAGACTTTAAATCCACCCATAGCTGCATTCCTTTATTTTAACATATTACGTAAGAGAAATATAACAATCACAGGAGAAACAGATACAGGTAAAACAACTTTGATTAATTCATTGGACCTCTTAACACCAAAAGAATTTAGGAAAATTTATGTTGAAAACATAACAGAATCATTAAAGCAACTTGAATTCGGAAATCACCAACTAAAATATCGAGTGGACTCCTTAGGACCAGAAAAATCATCCAATAATTATTCAAAAAGTAACATAATTAAGACATTATTACATAGAACTCCAGATATAATATATTTAGGTGAAATTTTGACAAAAGAAGAAGCAGAAGCTATGTTTCATTGTCTAGCATCTGGTTTAAGAGGATTTCAAACAATTCACGCCGATAATGTAAATTCATTGATTAATCGTTTTTTATACCATTTTAAGATAGATAAGTCCTGTCTATATGATTTAGATCTAGTAATTTTAATGAAAAAGGACATTAACAAAAGACGAGTTATATCCATCTCAGAAGTAATTGAAAATAATGAACAAAATCTATATGATCCAATATTTAAATATGAACCTCTTTCCCAAAAATGGAAATTGCTTAAACCACTTTACAGTACTAAGGTTTTAAATGAAGTTAGTCAATATGAAAGTTTAACAAAAGAAAAATTTCTATCTTTTCTAAATGTTTACAACGAGATATTTGAATTTATATCTAATATTAATAAATTAAATATAAAAGAACATATCGAATTATTCCACAAAATCTCCTATTACTCCTTAGTTTCTATAGATTCGCTTAAAAATTTCTGGAATAAATGGAAAAATAAGAGGAATTTAAATCTTTAAAATAGAAATCCTTTATATGACAAATCTATTAGAAAAGTCCTTGCTATTAGGATTTAGTATTTTATTGTTGACAATTTTTTCATCACTATTAATTCCCTTCCTAAATGAAATTGCAGAATTTAATAATAACGAAAAGAATGAATTAGAGAATTATATGTCCTTTTTTGATGAAATAAATTACGCAGTACTTTTCGTAATAGATAATCCCGACCAATCTTATTTAAATAACATATATTATCCAAGTTATCTCAATATAACTTGTTTTGATCGTCTTATTATTTTTGATTACAGAATTGGCCTGCAGACATATAATAAGATATTGATCTATAACACTAGTTTCTATAATTCCTTCTATCATAACTTTTATCCACAAATTTATTTCCTAAATATTTCTTTTTTTTATTCTAAAATCAAGATTTGTTTTAATTACTTATAATAATTTTTCCGAGCTTATGAACTATATTGAAAAATATATCGAATTTTCCCGCCGATTTCATGATTGTAAACTACCAAAATTGAAATTCAAAGAACTAAACGAGAGAAACCATAATTTATATAGAAAATTATATAATATACATGAAAACGATATTAATAAAGCGAGTTTTGTAATTTTTATCGTTTCTTTTTTTATTTGTTTATCCGCTTCACTACTTTTCACGCCAATAAATTTTTTAATTGTAATTCTGTATTCTCTCGGGATCTCTTTGATATTCTCCCGGAAGTTTAACTTAATTCTATATAAAGATTTAATCAGAAAAGAAGCTGTATTAAATTCAATCCTTTATTTAATAAAAATTGATTTTTCATTAATTCAAAAAACAGCATTAGAACATTCTGATAATTGTCTTAATTTCATAGAATTAGTCAAAGAGTATAGAATTCCAATTTCACCTTATTTCAAAGTTATTTTTAAAAGAATTCATGAAGGAAAATTACCTGAGAATGAACTTAGTGAATTAATAACACCATCGAGCGATTTTGATAATTATATTCGAAGCCTATTAATTAGTAATTTTGATAATAAATTATCAGAGATTTCTAATGAGAACTCCTTAGAAACACAATTTAAAATTTATCTAAAGCAACTACAATCCAAAATTAGCATTCTGTTCTTTATAGGTCTCTTTTACCCAATTGGTACATGCTTCCTCATTTTATTTCAAATACTAAATCTAATTTGCCTAATATTTCTTATTCCTGTTTTCCTGGTATCATTAAATCTGTTATTTCGCAAATTTATGAGAAACCAAGGTTATCTAATAGGACTAATAAGCGATTATTCAAGTATTGAGAGACGAAAATTTGAAGAATTTATTTTGTTTTTAAGAAGTCTTGCCAGTAATTTAAAAAGTAATATTTCACCTGAAGATGCTTTACTTAAATCTTATAAACAAAATAGAAATTTGATTTTGTTACTCAAAAATACTTTAAAGACTCATGTTTCCAATCTTCTTACTTTTTCTTCTTCATTTAACGAAATATTAAATTCATTAAAATCAGAATTAAAATCTTTACGTTATGTAATAGTTTTGGATGCTTTAAAGAGGTTTATTGTTCAAAATTCTTATTTAACTTCTGATAAGATTCAAGAAATCTTAACTGTAATTTATAAACATCAAAACCTTGGTAAGAAATTAGAAATAATATTGAAAGGCGAGAAGTTTAAAATATTTTTCTTCATTTTTCTCTTGCCTATAATCACAGGGGCTATTTCTGGATTCTTTCCGTTTTTTAATTTGGTCATTAAGAATGTTGAATTAATAGACTTGAACCTTAATTTTTTCTTTGAAAATGAACTTAATTTATTCAATCTTGTAATGATTCTTTTAGTCTTATTATTTAGTATCTCAATAACCTCATACTTCTTCTTAAAAACATTATTTTACAATAAGAAACTCCTTATAATTTTATGCTCATGTATAATCTTTCTCTTATCTTTCTTGATAGTTTTTCTAAATGTGCCAAATTACATTTAAAAAAGGATGGTATTACTCAAGACATTAATCATAAATAAATAGATATAATAATTCAACAAATAAACAAAGCCCAATAAAAAGATTTAGAAACCAGGAAAATAATAAAACTAGTTCAAAAAGGGGAGAATCATTTAAACCATTTATAAATAGTAATAATTCAAATTTTTCTAATAATAGATAAAATGGTATTAACATGACTAAAAACATTAAAAATGACAAAGAGTTTATTATGAGATCAGTTGATATTAAGGAGAATATGAAAATCATAATATTCAGACTTAGAATTAGAAAAATTTCGATTAATAGGATATTCAGCTCTGACATTTATACAAAATTTTAGAAACAAATATTTAAAGTAAACCTCTTACTAGTTGGAAAGTTTGACGAAATAGATAAGCTCTCACTTCTAAAAATTCTAATTAGTAATCGTTAGAAAAGATTATATAAGAAAAAAAGCTGATAATAATTATGAAAAACTTGAAATTAAAAGGTTTAAAATTTAATAAAGGCAAATATCAACTTTTTAATGATCGTTTTGCTTTCTTCCCACCTCAAGTTATAGATATTTTATCGTCTATTTATGGTGAAGGTGTTAAATCTTTATTAGTTTGGCTAGGTAAAAAAGCAGGATGGCAGTTAATTCAGGAATGGGAAGAAAATTTAAAACCAAAATCTTTAAATGATTTAGTAAACCAATTCTGTAATATTTTAAGTAACCATGGATGGGGTAGATTTGATCCTGATATAATATCCGAAGAATTAATAGTAATAGATTTATATCATAATATTTCAACAGAATTAGAAAATAAATCCAAATATTTCTGTTACTTTATAACAGGATTGCTCACTGGGTTTGGAGAATTTGTGCTATACAGAGTAAATGTAATAGAATCACAATGTAGTTTAGAAGATCTTACTTTGGGCTTTTGTAAATTTAGAATTGAAATGAAGAAATCCTGATTACCAAGGATCCCACTCTTCAGGATTTAATTCATCCTCATCCGAATCTCTAAAAGTTCTTTTTGTAGGTTCGTGGCTAATTGGGTATATATCATCTTCTAAATTAGAAATTTCATTTGATTCTTGGTCTTCATTTTCTAGCATAGATTCATTTTCTTCAATTAAACTTACCCCTTCTCCAATAACAACATCCTTAAATGCTGAGATTAGAGAAAGAAAATTAAAAAACTCTTCTGTATTCATTTCAACTTTAATTGAGTTTTCATTACTTATAAGAGCAAGTTTTACTAGTCGTACTTCGCCACTAATTTCTACGGAAGTTATTTCAATATTTTCATTTTTGTTCTTTAATTGAATTCTCCATGAAGTTTCTCTCGTTTTTTCAATTTCCAAAATTATCACACTGCGCAAAATAAATAAAATTCATTATTCTAATAAAAATTATTAAATTTAAAATTAATTCGAAATAATGATTTAACTTAATAGTTTTCCATGGAATATGATATAATAGGATAAGACTATTAATAATATGAGAGGTGGTCGAATCTGGCACAATATCTGAAATTTATTGCTTTTTACGTTATATATTAAATCTAAAGATTTAATAAGATATTTCTTCTCCACATATTTGTTTAATTCCGAATAATTAAAGAATTTATAAAATGTTTTTATATAAAGCTTCCTTAGAATAGAGATCTCTAAACCTGGGCCAATTATAAGCACGAATGAATAACTATCTTTATTAAAATTATTGTAAATAAAATTTACTATAAAAAGCACAATAATACATAATGAAAAGAGTAAAAAGAAAGAGAAAACCATCCTGAAATTTAGAAAAATTAGAGGGTGGATAGTAAAAATAAATAATATCAATTTCCCATCACTACCACCTATTATCTTCAATGAAAATAATACAAGAGATAAGAATAACACTGATATTAAAATCAATAGTTTGAAAAGAATAAACATTAAAATTTTATCAGCAAAAAAGAAGGATTCAAAAATAATTAAAGCTATGTCAAAAAAATAGCTGCATTTAAACAATTTTATCGATATTCTTCTAAATTTTAAATCTAAATATAAAAAAATTAGGAAAAAACCAATAACAATGATAAAGTTGAGAAATAAATATAATTTTAGAACATCAATAAATATCCCCTTCCCAAATATCTATAAATTTCTTAAAACTATAAGCCTTTATATTCTCCTCTTTATATCTAAATATTTTTATACGCCCAAACTTCTTCTCTTGGATTAAATTTAAATTCTTAAGGTAGTTCAGGTGTTTTGCAACATTAGAATAATTTAATTTAGTCTTGTTTATTATCAACGAAATTGTCAATTCTTTATTCAGAGCTAAAACTTTTAGAATTTTAACTCTAGCTTTCGATCCTAATAAATTTTCAATTAGGTATTTGTCTTCTGATTCTATCATAATTAGAAATTTAATCCCTTTGGCTTAAGTATCTCAATAATAATCTTTTCTAGGTTCTTTATGTTAATGTCTGGAATTTGTATTAATGCTCTTCTCCCTTTTATTTTTTCACTTAAAATTCTAACTATTACAATGCCTTCTCGTTTGAACTCTTGAAGATAATTCCATAGTTGGGAATGGGATCTGGGCTTTAATCCTAAATTTTCACAAATAATGTTATATCTTTTGATCATTTCTAAAAAGGAGATTTCAGTTTTATATATGTTTTCTAATTCTTTTATAATCGCCAGCAAAAAAACTAATTTTTGTGAGGACATATATTTCAAAATATCTAAAGTAGAAAAAGGGACTGATTCTTGACTTCCAAGTCTAACACATTCGGAATTTATAATTTTCAAATTTCTGCTTTCAGCTATTTTAGTTGCTTTCCATATTATATTCAAACCCTGTCGAATATCACCGTTATTGTGTGCTAATTCTACGATCATTTTTAACAGATCATCAGAAATAACATTTTCTTTCAAACTGAGATGAATTCTATATTTTAAGATTTCAAAAAATTGGGATTTTGTATAATTACTAAAGTTAATAATATTCCTTTGCAACGTACTTAACGTGCTATAATCTAAATTATTTAAACAAGACAAATCCCTTACAATTCCTATAATTGAAATTCGCTGTCGGGCATTTATCGAATCATCATTAATTCGGGTTAGTGAATATATCAAATCTTCCCCCTTATTTATGAGATAACTTAACTCGTCTAAAACAATTAATAAGTGTACATTCCTTTGATTTAGAAAATCAATGAGGATCTCCAACAGATCTTGAGGAGAATATCCTCTCTTGGGGAATGTCTCATTTATTAATCGAATAATCTTAATTAAAACCTTATAGCTAGTTCTTTCTTTTCTACAATTCACATGAATATACTTGATCGCAACATCTCTTTTATTTGATACTTTTTTAAGAATGTCTCCAAAATGCTTTACCGTTACAGTTTTACCGATTCCTGTTTTTCCTGTTATTAAGATTTTTCTAGAAATTGAATTTGGATTCGTTATTAGGGTTAAAAATAACTGGGATAATAACGATATTTCTTTATTTCGATGTGGTAGTTCTTTTGGAACGAAATTTATATCAAGCTTGCTTTCGTCCAAAAATAATGATGGTTTTCTCAATAATTCTTCAAAATATTCCATAACAGCAATGGATACATAATAAATTTAATATAATTTTAAAAAAAGATCACTTATAATAAAATACGGAGTATCAATTTTTTATTATAAGAGTCTAATATATTGCCAGTAAATCAAATAATATCCCAAATATGGATATTAAAGAACCTTAATCTTTTTCTGAATTTATTCTCTACATATGAATAAATATTATTTACTCATCAATCTTTAAAAATGTTATAAACCACTTAATATCTTATGGTGATGTCTGCTAGCAATTTTGTCTTATTTTTTTTAAACTTATAAAAGAAAGTGAGTGAAATTAATGATATTAGTATCATTATCGAAAAAAATACTAAAAGATTTGAATTAATTTTATTACTTGAAACTGGATTACATAACACCAAATTTAAAGAGAATGTTAAATTTTCGAGTAAATCTGTACCATTAAATATCAAATCCAGTTTTAATTCTTCAACATCTTTATTAAAATTAAAAGAGTTTTGCGGCAAGTTTATTGAGAGAATACCAGATGTATCTGTCTTGTATGTGGATGCATAAGCTAAATCTTGATGATCTAAAATCTCTAAAGTAATAAACTGGTTTATGAGGGGTATTAGAGTATTATTACGGAAAAAATAATAAAATAGTGTAATAGTTAAATTTTCATTTCTATCTAAGGTTTCCTCAAAAGTGATTACATCAATTCGTATGATATTTCTCTCTACAAAAAGTTCATATGAAAATATTGTATTGTTATAAATTTCATTATCTATCAACTCAAACTCCAAATGATTTTCACCTATACTTAATTGCATTGGCGACGAGATTGAAATTTCATAATTTCCTAGTTCATTTGTTGTAAAATTGCTATGAAATATTAGTGAATAATTTGAGCTTATCCTAAATAGCACATGTTGATTAATTAAATGTGAGTTATTTTCTACCATAGGATCAAAAAATTCTACATTGAAGGTCAGGCGTTCACCAAATTTTATTCGATTTTTAAATCCAATTAGCTGAAAAACCGGAATTCTTTTGATAACTTCAATCTGTATTTCCTTTAAATAAAAAACAGCTCCATCATTTCCACCAAGTTCATTATAATAATAAGAAAATTTTATGAAAAACGTATTAGAATAATTAAAGTAAGAATTATTCAACTCATCAATAGGCACATCCCAATTACCCATAAATTGACCAATCATATGATACTCTGATGAATTCCAAATTTTTTTTCCAATAAAATTAAAGATCTCTATTTGTACATATGCAGACTCGCTAAGCGGGTCGTATCCTAACTCCCATGAAGCACTTATTCTAACCTTTTCATCCATATAATAACTATCTTTATCTGTCTCAAGATAATTACAAGTACATCCAAAAGCAGTTGCAGTATGAGCTATAATAAGAAACTCGATAAGCGAAATTAAAAGAATTATAGCAATTGATCTCTTTTTCACATCATATTTCTCTAAACATAAGTATAAAAACCCACATAATTACAAAAAAATTTAATTTAAGGAAGATTTAATTTACAAAATATCAAGAAAAAAAAGCTAATAAAATGGGAAAAGTTAGAACGATTCAAATAAAAAATGTATCAAAGGAATTAATAAATAAATACCCAGATGTGTTCACTACCGACTTTGAAACAAATAAGAAGTTACTTGATAAATATCTTGAAATAGGTTCAAAACACCTAAGAAATCGTATTTCTGGATATATAGTAAATTTATTAAAAATTAAAAATCAAGAATAATTCTTTTAGTTGTTTTTATATTCAAATTAACAAATCACCTACTATAAGGGATAGAAATTAGCGAAAATATTAAAAAAATGGCCGATCTGCTTAGATCTGGTTATACAATGTTAAATATTGCTTGTCCCGTTTGTAACAATCCCATCTTTCAAAATAAAAATAAAAATAAATTTTGTCCAACTTGCAATAGAGATGTCCTAGTTGTCGATAACAAGACCTCTCAGATTCATGAGAAAATAGAAAAAGGCCCTATTCAAGAGGATCCTGGTATTATTGAAGATAATAACTTAACTATTCCTAACTTTAAACCTTTAAAAGAAGTAATTCTTAAACAAATAAGATTTCTGACAGAAAAATTAAACTCAGAATCTCAGTTAGATCTTATAGAGAGATATACAGATTTGTTATCAAAGTTCATTGAAATATGGAAAAAAATCTCTCTAAATTAGGACAAAATTTATTATAAAAAAATAGATCCAAACTGAATTTATATGTATAATTGTTTTTAAATTAAACAACTTCTTTGTTATAAATAGGAAAAAATGCTTCTGCCGGGATTTGAACCCGGGTCTCGAGGGTGAGAGCCTCGAATGCTTGGTCTTAATCCTCGCTTTATGCGTTCAGGATTTAAATTGGCCAGTCTACACTACAGAAGCATATTAAATTACAAATATTCTATGAAAACGCTATAATTTTTATAAATTCAAATTATTTAATAAACTTAATATAATCAAATAATCTGTTTGATAAGCATAAACTTGTTAAAATTATATTTATTAGTTTAGCTGATCTTAAAGATCTTAAAAATTTTAATTTTTCATGAAGATAGGTTTTAAAAGATTAACATAATGATCTCTAATCGAGTATTCCGCGATGTCTGTTGCATCTGATATGATCTTTTGCGTTAAAACAGTTTTATGTCGCATTTCTTTAGCTAATAACTTATCTGCCAGATATATAATAGCTCCTGCCAGAATAAACGGATTTCTTCCTCCTCGATGCCATATTGGTAAATCTGCTAAAATTTCACGACATTTATTTAACAAATTATTATGAAATTCATTTTTTGATAAAGCTACCCTCTTTTTTTCTAATCTTTCAGATATATCTTTATGATTTATAACTTGATTGAGAAGTCTAATAAGATAATCTTCGCTTTTATGAGGAATTGATTTATTCTTTAAATGATGTTTATATTTTATCCCATCTCGTAAGATCAATCGGGGATTAACACGGTGTCCAAAATTTTGAAATGCCTTCGCTATTTCATTAATTGTGATTGGGGCATTATGATATTCTTTCCTTACAGCATAAAATACACAAAACGCAATTAGTGAGATGTTGTTAATAACTTTCTCTTCATTTTTAATAATTTTTTTATAAAAATATGCTGCATTATTCCGAATATTTTTACCCAGATTTAAAAATATTGAAATTTTGTTTAGTATATTAAAAATTCTATATTCTGTTTCATGATTTTTTATTCTTAAAAATTGAGCGTAATTTTTTTTTAACCTTCGAAATAATTTTTGTTCGTTTGGAGGTAAGAGTTTTCCTGTTTTATCTTTTAGATATTTAGAATTTTCATAATCAATGAAAGAGCCCAAACCTCCGATAAAATCTGCTCTTTCGCCTAAGGCTACATATTGTTTACTTAGATTACTTAAATTATTTACATTGTTAAAAATGAATGAAGATGCTTTAAATAGTTCATTAATAACTAATCCGCATTCATTACAAACTTTTTCAAAACTATTAAGAAGAATATTTCCGCCACACTCAGGACATTTTTCAATTTCTAGCTCTTTAGTTTCTTTTTCCCTAATGATAAACACAAAATTTGTATATCTAGAATTAGAACTTTATTCATGTTTTATTTTAAAATCCTAAATTGATATTACGATTAAATGAACTAATCTTACACATCAGTGTAATATATGACTTTAGAGAAAGAGGGAGGAAATAATAATTAAAAAGTTAGGGATTTAAATTATTCGGTTTTGAGATCTATCAATGAAAAATTAAAATAGAATTTTAATGAATTAAATGACCGATGATCAAAAGTATGAAATGATTAATAATATTCCGATTAATAACATTGAAATATTAAAAGGATTAAAAAGCCAGCTAAACAAAATATTCCAAGGCAAAAGAGAAGTAATGTATTCCGATATTATTAATTTAATTATTCGAGAAGGTAAAGTTGGAGATAACTATAATGAGTTAATTCGATGGTGCAATTATAAGATTAGATTAGGAGAAACGTTTGTAAAAATATAGTTATTATTTATTAAAATGATGCCAATTCTATTTCTTTTGTAAAAAAGTTAAAATATCAAAAAGGAATTATAAATACTTAATTATAATAGTACTAAATTATTTATTTTAATAAAAATTAGAAAGATTTTTCATTAAAATACTAATTTTAAATTAACAAATTCAAAGGAGCGATACTTTACTTTAAAATAAAATAATTTAAGGTAGATTTCTTTATGGTACGATTTACAGCAGATCATAAGGTTTATATAAAGATCCTTTACTGGGGTATGGCCGGATCCGGGAAAACAACAATTGTTGATACACTATATCGATATACTAAAGAAAGTGAGCAGGATATTGCTCCCACCGGCAACTTAACAAAAATTTCAATGGCGAGTGGATCGACGCTATATTTTGATAGAGGAATTTTTTCATCTACAAAACAAAAAAGCCGAGGAAAAGTGTTTTATCATGTCTATACCGTTGCAGGACCAAGAAGGTTCTCTCCCTTAAGAAAAAAAATCTTTAAAGGAACTGATGGTGTTATTTTTACGGTCGACTCTCAGACTCATTTTTTTGAAGACAATATCGAATCATTAAAAGAATTAAAAAACATTACGAGAGGGAAATTAATCAAAGAAATCCCTCTTATCCTAATGTTAAATAAGCAAGATCTTTCAGAAGTTATTGGAGAAGAAGATTTTAAACAAGTATTGAAGGATGAAAAATTATGGTATGAACCTGATAATGAATTATATATTTGGAATCCGATAATATATAAAACATGCGCTTTATATGAAAAACGACAAAATATTTATCGTAGCTTCAATGAATGTGCTAGGAGAACTGGTTTATATCAGATCTATGGAGATGGAGAAGCCCCCAGAGGAGACGATATTAAGGATTTTCGGGGATTCTAAATCAATATATCTTTATTTATTATGTTTCTTTTAAAATTCAATAAATAATCCTGAGCTTGAAAAGTTTTATAAATTAAATTTATCAAATCTGCAAAAGGAGTAAAATAAGGTTGTAAATATTCAATGAAAATGACTAGACAAGGATGATCTACGGAAAGTAGGAATGATAACTTATAGTTACTTTGAGAATTATAAAAACCTTAACTCCTATGTATAATTAAGATTAGATTTAAATAAATTATAAAAGGTCCTATTCATTTTATTGAACAACACTAAAAGCAATTAACGTGAATAAATTATGGGTCTTTATAATAGAATAAAAGATAACTTGCCAAAACAATTTTCTATTTTTCAATTAATGAGTGTTTTAGGAATAGATGCCTTAGAGGTGCGGAAAGTAAGGAATGTATTGAAACAGTTTGTTAGTAATGGATATATAAGAAGAATATCTAAAAACATGTACCAAAAGATTGAAAGTAAAAAATAATAATTTCATTTAATATCTATCGTTAATTGTGGAAAAATACATTTAATTATTTGCTGAAATGAATCTAGAACACCACTACCATTAATAGCCTCTGTTTTTTTAAATGATAATTTTTTAAACTTTGTACAATCAATATAAGATAAAAATTCTGTTGCTAATAATTTCTGTTTTACCTCTAAATCATATTTATTTAATGAAATTACAATTGGTATATTATAAATTTCAGCACCAAATAAGTTCTTTAACTCATTCCAAGATCTCATGTTGTGTTCTAAATATTCCTTTTGAGAGTCTACTACAAAAATTATCCCATCTACACCATTTAATGTAGCTGGACGGGTGCTCGCATAGAAGTCTTGGCCTGTTGCAGAATATACTAAGAACTTTAAATCCCACTTAGCGCCTTTAAACTGTAAAACACCAAAATCAAAAAAAAGTGTTCTACCTACTGTACTCTCAATTGAATTTAATGAGTTTTGTTTATTAAAGTAAGAAAAAAGGTGTTTAATAGATGTTGTTTTTCCTGACATGGCAGGACCATAATACACAATTTTAACTTGTAAGATTTTATTTTCATAATCAAGAATCAAGTTTAATTCTAACCCCAAAGTGATACTATTTTATCACCTATAAATGATTTTTTGCCATTTTCAATCAAAGCTGAAAAATTTTCACCCCATTCTTTATATATGAATGAAATTATGCGTACGATTGGTGCTTCTTCATAATCTATTGTCTCTAAAAGAGTTTTACTCCCAATTTTAGTATTGATTTCAACGTTTTTAACTAAGTTTAGTCGAGATAAAATAAAGAATGCCCTTTTCGACCCAGAATAAAAATTTTGAATTTCTTTTTTAAATATGTTTTTTTTTAATTCACTTTTTTCAATTTCAAAATCTAATAATGTATTTGTTAAATCCTTATCAAGTTGATCTGATGAAATTTTATCACTCAGTACTCTTTTCATCTTTATTATTGACTTTTCTGTATCTTGGGAAATTTTTTTAAAAATATTTTCTTCAAGAGTTAAATCTAAAGATTTAAAATCAATTTGTTCTAAATCTATCAAAATCCTGTTAGTGTAGAGAGAAATATATAAAACAAATTCAGTCTTTTTATTAATAAAATCCTTTAATCTAAGAAGATCTTTGGTTTCCTTTGGAATAACTATCCCAATGAGCCAAGAATCAATACTTTTAAAAGTATTTAATGCTTTAATTGCGACATTACATGGACACCGAATATGAGCTCTTTGATAGTTATAATCATTATGTTCATTTGAAATTAAATCCTCATATTCATTTAAATGAACAAAATCTGTGTAAAAAACATATTCCTTTCGAAAATCTACTAATTCAGATAAATCAATCAAAAAGTTATCAACCTTATCTGGGTTATCCCCAATAACAATTATTGGAATTCTATCCAACAAACAGTAAAGAATTAATGGATTATAATCTTTATTGAAGGTATCAAGGATTCTAAAAAAATTCATAGTCTCACCAGAATTATTTGATAACTAATTCCCCTAACATTCTCTTAATATCGAATGTCTTGAAATCTTGTATTTCAGATGCTTCCTTAATAAGACCATTGATCTTTTTTGTAAACTGAGGTAATATTAATCTTATAAGCCCTAATTTTTGATGCGTTTTCCCAATAATTGCACTGAATATTGCTTTTCCTAATCCATCTATAAATTGAAAAGAATGCTGGCAATCAAGTAAAATACTCTCTGCGTGCATTTTCTTTAATAACCATGCACATCGATTGGCTGTTTGAAATAAGGAATAGCTCATCGCAGACGATTTGTCCAAAATTTCAGGTTCCATCTCCATTTTCTTTAACAGCTTAGATGCGATAAATCCTCCTTCAATAGTGACAAAAGCATATTTCAAATCGGGAATAGCCCGTGAAATAGTATTCAATACTTGTCTTAATTCTAATGATATCGATTTTGAAAAACTTAATGAAAATGGTGTTAATTTGAAACTTTTCTCCTCATTTTCTTTTATGTTAAATCCTTCTATGATATTTTGTATTTTTTGACTATTAAATTGAATCAATGGAGGTTTGAATGATTCTCCAGACGTGATCAGACTTGTCTTAATCTTCCTCAAGCATTCACTAGTCTGCAAGAAAATTCCACCTAAATTGATATTTGGTTGGGCGGTAATTGCAATGAAAAACTCATGTTTCTCATCGATGATATTCTGTAGTTCCAAAATCCTGTTTAAAGAGTTATGTACAGGACTGTTTAATGGAGCAATGAGTATTTTTGCCTTCTTCCCCTCAATTAAGATATATTTTAAATCTTTTGGATGTAAATGTATTCCGACGTTGAAAATTGCACTTGTGGCCGAACTTACATTAAATATCTCATCTTTAGAAAACCAAACTCCCGTTGATTGAATGGGATTTCCATCTCTTTGAGTTAAAACAGCATTTTCAACACCTTTGATTTGCTTTATTTGGTCTAAATGGATTCCAATTTTTTCATTGAGTTGCATGTTAAACAAAATCTACTATTTTAGAAATGATACTTTTCTATTTTAATAGAGATTTTTAAACTACGAATATTTAATAAGAAACCTTTAAAGCATGGAGAAAACAAAAAAATTTATAATAAGTAGTTCCTTAATTATATATTAGCACATCGCATCTTAACCGGTGTAAACTTAGATTACGGTAAACATCCGATAAATGAAGAGTTTTATCATAGATGCGGTATAAAAAATGTAGTTATAATTGAACGAATATAACTGAAGAAAGTTTAATAAAGATCCCCAATAAAGTTAAAATTCCGAATATAAAAGAAATAGCATTGTGATGAACTTCACATTTAATTATAATTAATTCCGGTTGATCCTGCCGGACCCGACTGCTATTTGGGTGAGAATAAGCCATGCGAGTCGAATGGGATACCTAAATTTCCCATGGCAAACTGCTCAGTAACACATGATCAACTTACCCTATAGAGAAAAATAACCTCGGGAAACTGAGGATAATGTTTCATAGT
>JBHLRJ010000006.1:0-54832 GCA_048882645.1 Candidatus Thorarchaeota archaeon | reverse complement strand
CATCATCACAGAGCTCTGGGAAAAAAAAGAGCTCCCCAAATTTGAACGAATTATACGGGATGATTTAAAATCATTTGAATCCAGACTTTCTAATTATGGGAGTTTGCTTGATAGTTCACTTGGAAAAAATTTGAATCAGAGAGAAGAAGGTCGATATAGGAATAACCCCCGTTGTATAAATTTAAATGCTTATATAAAACCTATTATAGAAAAATATCTTAAGTCAGTTAAGTCGAGACAAAAACAACTTAAACTCAATGTTAATCAACCTTATATTACTTTAAATACAAAAAAAATGATTGATGTCTACATCAATAGAGGGTTATATGATTATCCGGAACTATTTATAGAATAATTGAAAAATCCAGTGTTAAAATGCTTTATGGTTTTACTTTGGATACATTAAATGTAAGATGGCAAAATTATAAGAAGTTTGCTTTAAAAAATAAGCATTTAAGAAATTTACTACCAATAGAACAAGCCATTTTAGATACAATAGATTCGGGACTAAACCCAGATGATGCATTTATAACTAGACCTGTTGAAATCTGTTTCGATTACAATACATTGAGAGAAAGAGAAAATTATTGGATCAATAAACATGATACAAGAAATCCTAGAAAGGGTTTTAACAGTTATAGAGGTGGAGGTGGAGGTCCAAAAATCCATTTACCCATTGGAATTATTGCGGGTTATATTGCAAAGGGTTTTAAAGCAACCAAAATAGCTGGATTATTTTTTACTGAACAGAACATATTGATTGGCAGAAAAACAGTTTCACGAAGGATAGACGAATATTGGGGAGGATTTGATAAAGCTAGACAGCTTTTTCTCAAGCCTGTATTGAAAGAGCTTATAAAATCTGGATATAATTCTCATGATATTAGTGTAGCTTTTGGTAAAAAAGGGAGAAATATAGTGGAACGCTTAATCCCTTCTTTATTTGATGTTGACTCATTTGGTGAAGCTAGAAGAGTGTTTTTAGTGGAGATTATTGAAAAATTAATAATTGAAGGATTAGGACCTGTTGGAATGGCGAAAAGATTAAAAAATTTTGGTGAAAATGAGATTGCAGCTAGAATTTCTGAAGAATGGGGAAGTTTAAGAGAAGCACAGAAAGTACTATGGAGACCTATTATCATACAAAGTTTTAAGGATGGAATGAGTGGTCCAGATATTTTATTATCACTTGGTTATAAAGAATCTACAGCAAAGAAAAAACATAATCAGATTTTTGAACGTTTGTTCTGGGGAATGAGCACTGAAGAAGTAAAAGAATTTGCTATGTCATATCCGTTATATCTTCTAGAAATATAGTAAACTCTGAAAATTAAATTATAACCAAAAAGTATTTTAGGTTATTTATCTTTAGATTCCTATAGAACTGTATATTAAATAAAGTGTAGTGAATATGGGACGTCGTAAAAGGAAACAAGTCTCTCCTAAAAGAGTTAAAAGAGTACCTAAAATTTTCACCTGCCCTGAATGAAATTATTGATTTCCAGTTTTTCAAGAAATGCGGTGAAAAAAGTGTTAAGGTAACAGATCTTAAGAAGAAAGGAGCTTTTGCAACAGTAAAATGTGGGAATTGTGGTTTAACCAAAGAAGTTTTAGTTAATTCAATTTCAGAACCAGTTGATGCATTTGGAGATTTTATAGATGTATACTACGCGGATCAAGAACTCCAAAGATTAGAAAAAAGAGTTGAGAAGTTAAAAGAAGAAGGTGAATGGGGTGAACTTGCTTTGTCGTATTCTATTCTATCAGATCTTTGTAGAGTTAAGGTTGCGTTATTATTGGATGAGGAAGATGTCGATATGGAGGAAGTGAATGAGTGGAAAATAAAATCTGAACATTATAAAAAGCTTGAAAAGGATGCTTTATTAAAACTAGATACAGAAGAATTAGATAGAGGAGTTAGGACAGATGAAGAATCATTATTTGCTGAAAGTGAGTCTAAAATTAAAAAAGAAAGAAAAATCGAAGATATATTCGATGACCCGGGTTTCTTAGAATTTTAATAAGAATTATTTTTCGGAATAACTACTATTTTTGCTTATATTTGTGAAAGTTGAAGTCCTTTATTTAAAGGAGCCATTTTTTTGCTGGAAAAAGATAAAATAATGGAAAATGCATTTTGTTTTGCTTAACCTGATTGACTTTTGCGGAAATTTATTAATTAGAATTTTAAAATAAGAATTTAAACCATTAGAACTTAATTTGAAAATAAGATTTAGAGTTGGTTTCTGGTTAACCTTCTTATTAAGGGTTATATTTCTAAAAAATAGAACTTTATTTATAGTTAAGCTCTTCAGCTAGATTGCGACTGCTGTTTCCGTTTAGAAAATAATTCTTTTAATTCTCCCATGATCGCCCCTCTAAGAGTTGATGGACTAGCCGGGCGGCTTGAACCAGGTCTCGGACCTCCAGGCGGACCTCCAGGCGGACCTCCAGGTGGAGTACCGGGTGGTGGTGGAGCATTCCTAGGTGGACCTCCAGGTGGACCTCCAGTTGTTGTTACTGGTGCAGATGGTGCCGGACTAGCCCCAGAGCCTGATCTTAGTGAAGAAATGTTCTGGTTTATAGCATTTATCTGGTTTTGAAGGTTTGAAACTCTTGAGTTGATATCTTGTAAGCTATGGTCCACTAAATCAGGTATCTTAAGCACAATTTGCATAATTTTTTCAACGATGTCACCGAAAGCATTTAATTTTTCTTCTAGTGGTGCTTTTCTTGTACTATCCAAGAATGAGGCAAATTCTTCTGCGCACATGTTTTAAAAATATTTGTAATTTCAAATATAATTTTTCTATTAATTATATAGATTTCTGTTTAATAAATTTAAGTTTAACTATTTTAATTCGAATCTGATTAAAAAATAAAAATGGAGTAGAAATTATAGTTAGCTAAATTCTTTAATTGTATCTTTCAATTTCAGCCATAGAGCATTTATTTCTTCTCTCACTTCTTTAAATTGATGTATTTTTTTTATTAATATATCACGAGCTCTATCAAAATCTCGTTGAACATCATTTAATTCTTGGTCAAGGATGTTTAGTTTATCGCCATCAATGAGTTTATTTTTAGCCTTTTCTACATTTAGAGCTTTTTTAATAACAGTCGATCTTTTATCGGCGACATTAGATAAGGCTTCTACAAATTCCTCTTTTTTTTCAATTAAATATTCTTTTTGAACAGCTAAATCTTTAATTGCATTCAAATATGTAGTATTTGCCTTAATGTATTCATCATTTTGCCTAATAATTTCTTGATATAACTTCACTTCCTCATCTTTAATATTAGAACGGTGTTCTCGAGCAAGGGTTTGCATTTGTTTTAACACATCTCTAAAAGTTCGATTAAGCATATCTCTCGTAATATTTGCTTTTGAAATATTATCGGCGTACTTTTCTTGAGAGCTGATAAGAGTACGTTGAGCCTTTGCTAATTTGCTCAATTGAGAAACTAACTCTTTTTCCATCTTAGCAAGTTCTAATTCATCTTCATGGGTTATAATTGGACTCATTTTAACCAATACTCTTGAAACTTTTTAAATTTCTATAATAAGTTTCTATTTTAATACTTATTTTGATTTATATAATTTTTTTAATATTTAAGTTTATTTTGGAAAGACGGCAGTCAGAATATTATTCTTATAGTTTGCTTTTATAATCTTTACTTCAATTTCGCTTCCAACTAGATTTTCAGAGTGGACCAAACTCTTGTTTACAAGGATTTTTATACCAGAATTATCATTAATATTTCCGATATATTCATTATCCCAACGTCCTTTTGATACTACTGTTAACCTATGTATTTCATTTTTGTTAAAACGCTGTATTGGATATTTCCTTCGCTTATGAATATTAAAATCGTTTGGTCCAAGCTTTAATTTAATTTTGTGTTTTTTCTCTAATTTAGTTAACTGTTTATAGAAATAGTCCCAACTCTTAGGGCGGATTTTTTTTAATTTTCTACCTGTTTTATAAATTAGGTATTTCTGAATACCAATTTGAATTTTTTCTTCAGAATAACCTCTTTTTCTTAGATCGAGCGTATATTTAATAAGATCTTCGATATCTTCATCGTTTTCACCAGGAAACCACACAGGTGCGAGTAATACATTTATCTTTGAGAGTAATAAAAGTTCAATATTTTTTAGAAGATCTTTTATATTGAAATCTGGACAATTAGACAGGTAAGTGGCTTTTTTTTGACTCAAGGTGTTTAGACTGATATTAATACGTGTTAGATTTGTACTTTCGAGTTGTGTTATAACATCTTGATTAAGGAGTAATCCATTAGTCTGCATAGATATGGTTTTAACACCCTCTATTTTCCACAAGCGTTCAATAAGCTCAAATAATTGAGGATACAATAAAATTTCTCCATATGGCGCAAGATGAATTTCGATACCATATCTTCCCTTAATTTCAACTAGTTCATCTACTTTTTCAATTAAATAACCTGAATCAACTATAAAGTTAGTTTGATAATCTCCAGCACTAACAAAGCAATACCTGCATTTTAGATTACATATCGTTAGCGGCTTAAGTTCAATAATGTTTGTTTCACGATCAATTATTCCTATAAAATCTACTCCATATAGGGGCACTCCTGAGCCTTTATCTAAATAAATTATTTCAGTTGCCATGTTTAAATTAGAGTTTATATCGTAAAATCCCAACAATTGATCCTAAATTAACCAGTTGTTCTCCTGTAATGTTTTCAGTGCTCATAATTATTACTTCACCACCTGAATCTTCTGTTCGTTCAATAATTTTTTCGATTTCGAGTTTTTTATCCTTTGAAATGCCCCGTATCATAGTATCTGCGATTAACAATTGTTTTATAGCACCTCTCTCTACAGCTTTAGATATCTCTTCGATCCCTATAACAATAAGGTCAGCATCTTCAGCAAATTGAGCAGTGACATTTTCAAGTAATGCTGTTTCCTGTAAAATCTTCACATTCTTTTTTATCAGTGCTAGTTCCTTGGATTTTAATGTTTCAATAATTGCACTTTCCGTGCCAGAACTAGCACGATATTTCTCAATTCTACTTGAGTATTTTCTATCTAGTACTTTTTTTAAATGGTCTATTAAAGAGTCTTTAGTATTTCCAGGTCCTGATATGATAATTAAATTTACATCATAGGTTTTTAAGTTTTCCTTTATAACCTTACCAGTATCCTCAAAAAATTCCATTAATGCTTTATTCCGATGCGATTGTTGATATCGTTTTCCCGGGATGTGTTTCTTTATCGTAGCAATCCGTTTATGGCTAAAATTTGTTATAAGAGCAATTGTTGCTAGACCTGTTTCAATCGCTACAATCAATATGAGGAAATTCGTCTCAAATTTTGAACTTTCTTTTAATCGTTTTATTTCATGGCGGGACCACTCTTCTTTGGTAATTTTGATTTTTTGCAATACTTCTATATTAAAAGTGTGGTATGAACCATAGCTCACAAAATCATCAGGACCTTCAAGAATTTTACCTTTAACTCTCAATCGGTTAGAAAATTCATGAAATGAAATAGCCTCAACCTTTAGTTTCAACCTCATGACTTTTCTATCCCCAGAGGTTCCTTCTTTTAACACAACCCTTCTCTGTGTCCGAGCAGAAACCTCATCACCCTTGTTTATAATATTATAAAGTGCCCATAAGTCATTAAGGTTCTCAATTTTAACAGTGATCTCTCCATTTTTTTTATTAATTTCTAGAATTTTCAAATCCTAAGAATAACTCCCCAATATTTTAATTGTTAATTAAAATTAATCTATAGTGTAAGATAAGCTTATTCTATTTGAGATTGGGGGAGACTGTAATGTAAAATAAATTAAATAAAAAAAGATAAAAATTTACTTGATTAAAATGAGAAAATTTAATCCTTTTGCCCTAAAGCTGCTTTCACTTTTTCAAGCTCTTCCATCCGTCTCTTTTTTTCCTCTTCTCGCCTTCTGAGTTCTTCTTCATCAACTTTTTGGAGTGAAACACCTTTCTTGATTGCTTCTTCAAGCTCTTTATCCATGGGTGCCAGTTTTCATCAACCCCTTCTATTTTAAATTAGTTTGAAATAATTAATTTTAATGACTACACAAATTATAAAAGAAGTTATTTATAAGTTTAAGTTTATAGAGAATCTATATTTAGCTCCATGAAGTAAGCATTTTCACCAGATTGATAATAATTTTCTATCTTTTTGGGATGTTTTTTAAATTTGAATTTCTCATATAACCAGATTGCCCTAGTATTACTTTCTTGTACGTTTAAAGCAACTTTTTTAATTTCTTTTATTTCTTTAATCCGTTCTAGTGTGAATTTTAAAAGAAGGGAGCCAAGACCTTTATTCTGAAATTTGGGATTAATAAGAAAATTAACAATATTTAGTCTATCAACTCTGTCTCGTATAACTATTATGAATCCAGCTAACTCATTATGTTTATTGTTAGTTTCTAATTTTAAAAAGAATGTGTTTCTCTCTATTAAATCTTTAATTAATTTCTTGGTAAATGCATTTTCCTTGAAGACCTCTAGTTGAAGGGCCATAATCTTATTTAAATCTTCTAGATTGACATTTTTAATCTGCATTAAAACCAAATTCTTCCCTAAATAATTTAATAGGTGTTTTTTCTGTGATCTGTTGATATTTTTTCCGTCTGAATGGAGTCATTTCTATAATATATCCTAGTAAGTTGAAATTTTCGAAAGTGGATATTATATTATTATCTATCGCTAAATAAAAGGGTAATTTTATATTATTCTCTCTATAAAATAGAAGATTTTGATCAATTCGCATTTCTAATAACAGAAAGGAATTAAATTCTTCCAGATCTTCCTTTTTACCTTCAATTTGCCCAAATAATAGCAACCCTTCTTCAGTAATTACCTCATATGGCAATTTAATATTTTTTGCTCTCCTTAAATATCTATTTTTCAATTGGTAATAATCTTTTGAATGGATAGGGCAGAAATTCATTTTTAATGAAACTTTGTCAATAAGATCTTTAAGTAAATTGATCCCAACTTCTTGACTATTCACTACTGATGCAATAGATCCATTTTTCAATTGATATCCTCTATTTTTTAGCTCTTGACTATTCGGAAAGCAATATTCAAATTCATTTAAGTTAATGAAGTCTGCCCCTATTTTATTAAGGAAAATAATGAAATCTTCAAGCTCTTTTATTTTTTCTCTTTCAGGAATAACCGGAACTTCTGCTCCAACATCCATTCCCTTATTTAGAGCAAGTTCAATTTGTGACCAATATTTTTTGGAGGGGTGAAATCTGATCTCATCTAATCCAACAAGAGCAAGTCTATCAGCAATTGCATCATTGAAGTTAATTCCATTTGTATAGAGATGGATATGGAATTTCTTTCCTTTTTGACTTTTAATATATTTAATATATTCAATTGTTTTCTCAAGGTTGAGCTCCGAAAGTGGTTCACCCCCTGTAATACTCATCCCTTTTGCATCAATTTTTTCAATTTCTTCTAATAACTCCTTGAAAGAATTGATTTCAATCTCATTCGCAAAAGTTTTGTTATTATTTCTTCTTTCAAATGAGATAGGACAGTACCAAGAACAATGTTCAGGTTTCTGACAAATACCATTTAAGAATAGAATTGCTTTTTGCCCTTTAAGGCAAAAATTACATCCTTTTGGAAGACCTCTCCTTTTTACAAAATGATTGCCCTCTGATGTTTTGACAATTTTAGCGTTTTTCATTATCCCAATAGTTTCTTTCTTACTATAGATTTTCTTTTAGCAAGTTCTTTTAGAATTTCTTCAGTAGATTCATCCATCTGGAGTTTTCTTTTTAAAAACACACCAGTTTTCCCATATTTCTCTCTTCTTAATAAAACTTTTATACGTTCATTTACAGTGTTAATACTGACGCCGACCTTTTTAGCAGCAAAAGCCTCATTTCCAATTATCGAGCTTTCTTCATAACCTTCAGAGTTAGGCATAATTAAAACCAATCTCTTATCTATTCCTGCTACTCTAATATTAGAGTTTAATTGATTTAAATCAACTTTTCCACCATAATTATAAAATTCAAGGTATTTTTTATCAATTTTAGACAAGGGAATGGTTATACTCTCTAATTCACTTAAATGAATGTACAATTTAATTGAATCAAGTGGTGTCGCCATTATAATTTCTCTAAAATAATTTTTAATTCCATTTTTATTCAAAATAAATTCGATTTGAAATGAGGGTATCATCTGCATAAATATAATATCAATGTCGCTAGACTCGTGCACATCTCCACGGGCAACACTACCATGAATAAAGGGATTATATCCTTCACTAGCAAATAAGTTAAGTAATTTTATTGCAGTAGTTCTTTTATTTTTTAATAAAGCTAAATCATGTTCTGAGTAAGTTACAGAATTATAATATTCTCTTAAAACTTTTTTACGTTTCATAAACTAATCTTGGTTTTTATATTTCATTGTTTTGCTTTCTATCATATCAATAATTGCTCCAAAAAGAATAGTCTCGTAGTATTTAAAATTACTATTCGACTTCTTTAGTATTAATACATTCAGCTTATTTTTATATAGGCTATTATGCTCATTAAGAAAACTCTTTAAATTCGTGTTTTTAAAAACAAAAAATTGTTTTTCACTATAAATATGATATAGTTGATAGAAGTTCTTTGGGTTACTAAGAATCTCTTTAATAATTCCCCTATCTTTTTTTTTCACTTTTGAGTTAATTAGTATTAATTTAGAATTTAATATGTTTGAATTAACAGTTATTAATTGAGTAAGAGAATTAGAGTAATTTAAAGTGATATAATCGGGACTTAGATTGTATTGTTTCTTCTTAAAAAAGTTAATAATACTGGGGATGAGAGATTTGGTTTCACTTTTTATGAGTTCTTTATTCAGGTTAGAATCTGTTTTGACTTTGAACTTCAAATATACGTGAATCACGTTTAGCCCATAGCTGCTTAAACCTTCAGTTAAGAGGTTAATTAATCTTTTCTTGACGTTTGATCTTAATATTATAATCGTAGGACGTTTATTATGTTTTGTTTTAAGAGAGGAGTTCATGGTTATACTAACTTCTTTTACTTTAATATATTGATTTTTATTTATCTCATGCAGTTCAGTAAAAGAATAGTGTACTATGGCTTTATTAGAAAATTTTAAACGCCATCGATGAGTTGATTTGAAAATCTTTATACCAATTAAGAGAATAAATAATAAAATAATTATAATCGTATCAACAAACACCCAATCTACTTGAAGTAAATTA
Organism: Candidatus Thorarchaeota archaeon; assembly: GCA_048882645.1. Taxonomy (GTDB): domain Archaea; phylum Asgardarchaeota; class Lokiarchaeia; order Sigyniarchaeales; family SOKP01; genus Loki-b32. The sequence goes on along the minus strand of JBHLRJ010000006.1, from coordinate 45,555 downwards.
CTTACCATGATTTCTAGTAATAATTTAGTTTTTCATTCAACAGTTTTTTGGATCCAATCCAAATATGTATCAGAACCCCTCTCAATTTTTACAGCAATACATTCTGGTTCCTCGTAGGGGTGATTTTCTTTAATTCTTTGAATAATTTCTTCACATTTGGCTTCTGTGGATTTAATTAATAATAAATGTTCATTATCCTCCTGAATTTCTCCTTTCCATTTGTAGAGAGAGAAGATGTCTTTTATAATGTTTACACAAGCAGCAAGTTTGTTTTCAACTAAAATTCTAGCAATTTTCCTTCCCTCGTTAATATTTGGGACAGTGGAAAAGTAAAGATAAAAGCTCATTTTATATCCTCATTAATTTATTATAATTTCAATTAATACATTACATAATATCAATTTATTTAAGATTTATTTCATTTTTAACTAAAATATAATACCCAAACTTCCTTCAATCCTTTTGGAGCTGATGAACATATTACATAAAGTGGAAAATATTCCTCTAAATGGAAACTGGAGAATAAAAAATTCCAATAAATCAATTGAGCTAAACGTATCAGTGCCCAGAACTGTATTTGAAGCATTACTTGAAAATAATATTATAGAAGATCCTTTTTATGGTGAAAATGAGAATGAAATGAGATGGGTTTACGAATCTGACTGGTTTTATGAATTGGAATTTGATGTTGAACTCCCTTTCTTAGAGCATAAAAAAGTGTTACTTTGTTTTAAAGGATTAGACACTATCGCAGAAGTGAACTTGAATGGAGAAATTTTAGGTTTTACAAACAATATGTTTGTAAGGTATGATTTTAGTGTTAAGGATAAGTTAAAGATCACTGACAACAAATTAATCATTAAATTTATGAGCCCCACTTTGAAAGCTAAGAAAGAAATGGAGAATTTTGGTGTATCGTTAAATACTGGTTATGCTGCTATTCCGGGAGTACCATATTTAAGAAAAGCTCAATATTCTTTTGGTTGGGATTGGGGTCCAAAGTTACCGGATATTGGTATATGGAAGTCTGTGGAATTAATTGGATACGACGATATTAGAATCATATCAATATATCCTTCCACAAAGTTCGAATATAATAAAGATCCTTTAAAAATAAATTCATTAGAGGAAATTTCTGCACTTAAGGTATATAGCGTAAAGTTATTTGTCGAAGTTGAGCTTGATTCAGATTTAGAAGATATTTCTGGGTTAAACTGCAAAATTAAAGTTAAGTTAACTGCACCTGATAATCTAGTTTTCGTAAAGGAATTCTTCCCAAACAACAAAAAGGAAATTATAAAATTTATGATTGAAAAACCCTTTTTATGGTGGACTCATGATCTTGGAAAACCTAATCTATATGAAATAGAAGTATCTTTATTGAAAGATAGTACTATAGATATAAAAAAACAAAAAATAGGATTAAGAGATATTCGGCTTATCCAACAATCTGATCAATGGGGAGAAAGTTTCTATTTTATGATTAATGGAATCCCGCTTTTTGCGAAAGGAGCAAATTGGATTCCTATAGATAATTTCATATCTAGAGGGAGAGAGCTTGGCCTTTATTTAATGAATCTAAATTATGCAAAAGAAGCTAACATGAATATGATCCGCGTATGGGGCGGTGGAATTTATGAGGATGACCTCTTTTATGACTTTTGTGATGAATTGGGAATATTAGTTTGGCAAGATTTCCCATTTGCTTGTGCTATTTATCCTTATTATAAGGAATTTATTAAAAATATTGAAGAAGAAGCTATCCAAAATATTAAAAGACTACGACATCACCCAAGTCTTGCATTGTGGTGTGGAAATAATGAAATTGAATGGCTTTGGAATTGGGAAATAAATTCTTCTGAAATTACAGATAAGCCAACTTCCGACGAATTTAAACAGGGATATATTACAATATTTGAGAAAATTTTACCAAAGATTATTGAAGAAAACGATCCTCACAGATCATATTGGCCAAGTTCCCCTTCAAATGGTTTCATCGGAGAAGAGTTGGGATCTGTTAATTCAAACTCACCTAGCTTTGGGGATTCTCACTTTTGGGAAGTTTGGCACAGAAATAAGCCATTTTCAGCCTATCGTAAATTATATTCCCGTTTCATGTCTGAATTTGGTTATGAATCTTTTCCATCTTTAAAAACATTAGCAGCTTTTTGCCCTCCAGAGCAATTTGACTTTTTTTCCCCTATTATGGAAAATCATCAAAAAAATTCTGCAGGCAATAAAAAAATTATGGATTATTTGGAGAAAAGATTTACAAAATCCTCCAAATTTGAAAATCAAGTCATATTGTCGCAAATAACTCAAGCCGAGGCAATTGAGTATGGAGTGGAACATTGGAGACGTAATCGCAATCAAACACAATGTATGGGATCCCTTTATTGGCAACTCAATGATTGTTGGCCCGTTGCAAGTTGGTCTTCAATAGATTATTATGGAAGATGGAAAGCACTTCACTATTTTGCACAGCGATTTTACCAACCATTATTTGCCAGTGTCAAAGAAGATACAGACCAAATTGAATTTTGGGTTACAAATGATTTTAAAGATCCTCAGAACATTAAGTTGTACTGGAAAATCTTAAAGTCCGATGGAATTAACCTTATGAAAGGTGAATACGAATCTTTGGTATCACCATGTAGTTCATTAAAACTTGGAGTTGTTGATGTAAGTACTATTAACAAAACGAAGAGACTCCGTCAAAATAATATTATCTTCTATTGGATGGAGAATGCTAACAATCACGCAGAACATGTAACACATGGATTTCGTTTGTTTGATGCACCAAAATATTTTAATCTAAAAGATCCTGAGATTTCTAGCTCCCTTGAACAACTCAATGGTGAAAAGGAAAATGTGCACTTTAAATTGATAATTGAAGCACAAAGAATTGCATTATATGTTATAATTTACTCAGATTTGGTTGATTTTATTGCTTCAGATAACTTTTTTTCATTAGAGCCTAATGAAATTCGGATAATTGATATTAAAGTCGTAAATCTTCAACGATCTAAATTGATTTATTCAATGCGGGACATATATGACTCTTTCAACGTGAAATCTCTTTACGATTTAACTAAATGTTTTGAAAATAGAAATCAATAAATTTCATTTTATGAAAAAAGTATTATTAATTCTCTATAAGGAATTTTAGACAATCAAGACTTATATGGTGATTTTTCCCAAAATTCTATGATTTTATCATATGAACGTTTATCCTATCTGTGGAATAATCAAGAATATGAATCTGTGTTGGATAATTTTATTTTGAATTTGATAGATTTTACATTCACTAAAATAAAGCACAGAAAAGTTAAGCAGAAAATTCCCATCTCACGTATTCATGATGAATTCAAAATGTTGGTGAAACAAAATACAATCAAGAAACTAATAGACTATATAAAAACTGAATTTTGGAGTTAATAGTTTGGTTTTAAATATAGGGAATTTCATTTACTTAATATAAATAGGTAAGATATATTTTTATGAAATTTATATAATTATTAATTTAAACCATATTTGAAAAAAGGTTATATATTTGATTTATTATAATTTAAAGTGCCTTTGTTTGGTATTAAAAAAAGGAGGTGAAGTTAACGCTCCATAATTTTTATCTGATACACCAATATAAAGCAGTGGAGATTCTCCATTGTTTATGAACGGGTATTTGTTTAATACATAGAAAATATGGGAGCATAGAATTTAATCAGGATTTAGTGAGTGGATTTCTCACAGCCCTTAAAGATTTCAGTGTTGAGTTTTCCAAGGGAAGCGGAGAACTCAAAGTTATAGGTTGTAAATAGGTTCTATTTACTAGTAAAGACATGCAAGTTTTTTACTTGCTACTTGTCTTTAAGGAGGGTGTTTTATGTACTGCGGCAGCTGATAAAAATGATGATGCCAAGATAACTCATAAAGCCCTCACGGATATTATCGACAAGTTTATTACCAAATTCGGAGATAAACTCGAAGGCTGGTCTGGGGATGTCCGTATCTTTCGCGATTTTGAGTCAGTCATTGATGAAATCTTACAAATAGGCAGGGTCGCAGAAATTCAGCTCAAGATTCCAATCTTGAAGATTTACAAAAAAGATTTTCTGAAGTCTCAGAAACGTATCGAGAAGAAGGGTTTAGTGTTGTCAGAGGAAGATCTTCGCTCAGTAAAAGATGTGAGGCCGGAATGGACGGTAAAGCGCTTACCAGTTCAGGTAGTAGCACAAGGTGTTATGGAAGAGGATGAATATGAAATTGCACATTTAGCGGATGGTTTTCACACAATTTCAGACATTGCAGAAGAATCAGGTCGCCCTGAACCAGAGATTCAAAAGATCATGAATAACCTTGACAAATTGGAACTCCTTTCATTTGTTGAGATCAAATAATTTTTTTATTCTGATATTAATCTAATTAAATTTTAATGAGGATTTAAATATCAAATTTTTTTCTGGCTTTTTTTACTCGATATAAATATCCTGGTATCCAAATAGCGGTTCCCAATAATGCCCCTAGTAGAAAGGTAAATGGATCATTCCAAAAAATGATTTTGTATAATATAGTTATAAATAGAACAACAGCTCCGATTAAAATTCGGAATGGATATCTGAATTTGTTATTAGACGCTTGATGTGGCAGATAGAAAAATAAAATTATTGTATGACCACTAAATGGAACAGGTATGATATATCTAACGAAAGAAAATATTCCCACAAAAATGCACTCACAGCATAGTAAGATATAAAAGTTCCGTTCTTTTTTTCCTATAAATAGCCATAATACTTCACCTATTAGTATTCCATAAGGTAGGAAAATTGAAATCATGTATAGGGGAGGAGTTCTAATGTTTAATGTTTCGAAAGCCTTATTTACTAAAGGATACCCAATTATGCCAAAGTATATAGCAGAAAGAGTAGTGATTACTAATCCCGCACTATAGACAACAAACACTTCCTTTTGGAAAGGTTTTGAGTTATTTAGCATATCTCTCATAAGTTAATTTATATTAGTATAATAACCTATGCTAATTCAAATGATGTTCACTCCTTATTATGGCGTATCGTAAAGTTGTAGGGCGATTAATATTTAAATCTCAATGATCTAAAAAAGATATAAAAATAAAAGAAAATATTTTTGAAAACTGATTGATTTTTAACCTTAATATGAATGTTAATAAAGTTGAGGAGAATATCTATGAGATTCCTCCAAAGACTTTGATGGCACGGATTCAAGGTAATATCGAGAAGTTTCAGATGAAAGTTCCGGTTAAAATATATGCTAACAACTACATTTTAGAAAAGATTAAAGGAGATCGCACATTAGACCAAATCTGCAACGTAGCATGTTTACCAGGAATACAGAAGCATGCAATTGCATTATCTGATGCTCATCAAGGATATGGTTTTTGTATAGGTGGAGTTGCGGGAACTGATTTTGAAACAGGAATGATTTCTCCAGGGGGTGTTGGTTATGATATTAATTGCGGTGTGAGATTATTACGAACAAATCTATTATTGAATGATATGAGAAGTATTCTTCCAATCCTACTGGATAACATTTTTAAAAATATACCTTCAGGTTTAGGATCAAAAGGTAAATTGAATATAGGTTATTCAGATCTAGATTCGGTGTTAAATACGGGAGTGAATTGGGCATTGGATAATGGATATGCAATTGATGAAGATCTCAAACATTTAGAAGAAAACGGTTGCCTTAAGGAAGGTGATGCTAATTTGGTATCACAGAAAGCCAAGCAGAGGGCCATCAAACAGTTAGGCTCATTAGGAAGTGGGAATCATTTTCTTGAAATTCAAAAAGTAGATCAAATTTATAATGAGGCAATAGCAAAAAAGTTAGGGATAATAAAAAACAATCAAATCACAGTAATGATTCATACTGGAAGCAGGGCATTAGGCCATCAAGTGTGCACAGATAGCTTACGTAATATAGAACAAGCGATGAAGAAATATAAAATTAGAATCCCTGATCGAGAGCTTGCATGTGTACCAGCAAATACTCCTGAAGCTCAAAATTATTTACAACAAATGGCTTGTGCAGCAAATTTTGGATTCACAAATCGGCAATTAATAACTCACTGGTTAAGAGAGTCTTTTCAGAATGCTTTTAATAAAGATATAGATGCATTGGATATGCACATGATATATGGAGTTTGTCATAATATTTTAAAAGTGGAGGAACACGAAGTCAATGGAAAAAAAATGAAATTGAATGTCCATCGTAAAGGTGCGACGAGAGCATTCCCACCTAATCACCCAGTTCTACCTCAAGATTATAAAGATATTGGTCAACCCGCACTAATTCCTGGAACTATGGGATCTGCATCATATTTATGTGTAGGTAAACAAAAAGCCATGGATTTGTCTTTTGGATCAACTGCACATGGATCTGGTCGTGTTATGTCAAGATCTAAAGCAATTAAACGATACTGGGGTAATAAAGTAAAAGAAGATTTAGGAAAGAAAGGAATTTTAGTAAAAAGTGCTTCCATGAAAGTTTTAGCAGAAGAAAGTCCAGGAGCTTATAAAGACATTGATCAAGTCGTTCAAGTAAGCCACGATCTCGGAATAGTTGAAAAAATTGTTAGACTTGTACCAGTTGGAGTTGTTAAAGGGTAATTTCTAAGTGGGGAATTATATATCAAATACAATATTAATTACGACTCTATTCTTTTTTTCTTCAATATTCATAAAAGAGTATGTAATTGCTTTAACTTCTGTACCAATTTCATGTTTATTTCTATTGAAGTGCTCCCCTTTTAACACAGCTTTTAATTTGAATTTATCACCGATTTTTTTTATTGGTTTTACAAAAACTTCGGAAAAGATTAGTTCTTCTACATCAAATAAATAAAGAAATTCAGATAAGAAATCAAAACATAAGGCATACTTATCCTCAGATTCTATTTCGATACTTCTTTCGACTATAGGGGTAATTTTATTCAGGTTTGGAGTGATAGTAGCCATCAAACTCAAAGCAGTTTGAGAAAAAGCTTCTTCGAGGGTCTTGCCCCAACTTTTTACTCTCACATCTGCAGTATGTTCTTTAAACTCATATCCCGCTTCTTTCATAATTCTCATCTTAATAAATCTCAATCCTATACAAAATGATATTTGTTCTTTTTTAAATTTTTTTTGCTTGTTGTCTGAATTTCTTAGTAGTTTAAATTTTTTTCTTAAGAAAATTAATTATGGGTTTTTACACAATTTTAGATGATTTATATTTCTATCAAATGCTATCATTTGTAAGAAAATATTCTAATTTTGAACTTAAGTTAAGTAATTATTTTTATACCAAAACAAGGGGCATATGCCCAGAATTTATAGTAGTAATTGATAAATATATTTTCTTTTTTGTGAAAAAAGAGAAGTATTTTAGTTCAAAAAGTTATTTAAAGTCTATTAGAAGGGAAATTACTCCCAGAAAAGTTATAATTGTGAGAGCTGAAAAGATTTTTATAAATTTATTGTTTAGTTTTTTTCCAGATTTATATATCCACGATATACGTATAGAAAATGATGATTCATCAGGAAAAAGAGAGATTTCAGTGTACTTTTTGACTTATCAGGACCGGGGCATTGCGATTGGTCGGAAAGGAGAGTATATTAAATGCCTTAATGAATTATGCAAAAAGTTCATAATTCTTGAAAATAAAATTACACCATTAGAAATTAAATGTAAGGCATTAGAATAAAAATATTAGTAGGGAACAGATTTTAATCCTATAAAGTAGGCGACAGTGTTAGCAATGATGCTTACTGCTGGTGTTAGTATGATCAAAAAGATGATGATAAAAATATCAGGAGGGTAAAAAACAGTCGGTGCGATAAAACCTGGAACTGCGACAAAAATTATGGCCATTAGAGCAAAATCCAATTGATCTACAATCCAAAATGGAGCTCCACTCTTAATATCTAATCTTCTTTTCAAAAAAGAGCCAACTAAATCACCGATTGCAGCACCATAAGAAGAAAGTACAATTCTGATTAACAATACTAAAAAATTGATTGGAAATTCTCCACCGATGAAATAGTATTGAAATAGTTTAGGATTATTATAGAGGATATATTGTCCTTCGGTTGAGGCTTGAATGATAATTTCTTCTAATGGCTGCCAAAGTATAATAAATAAAAGAAAGATTAAGAAAGAAATAGGAATCCCGATATATAAGGGTCCAAACAAACCCTTTACCGTTTTATGATCACCCAATATTCTTCTCCCGTCTCTTAAGGATTTTCCTCCGTCAATTGGGCGTCCTCCACCTGTAATAACCATTGATGCATTTGATATATAAGCTGGGGTGATGAGCAACAATGAAAAAATCAATAAAGCAACCCAATCTGCCCATGTAAAAATGATTGAAAAAATAAGAAAGCTTATTAGTAGTAAAAAGGCGAAGAATAAGGCTAAAATTATTGCTATTCTTTTATTTGCTATTTCTTTATCTTTCAATGGTTCACTCTTCGACAAATTTAACGTTCCCCTAATTCAATGAGAATATTTTTAAAGCTAAACATTTAATTCAATTTTTTATACTAAATTAATTTTCTTTAAAAGCACATTTATTAATGAGAACTTAATAAATATTGCTTCATAAATAGTATTCTTTTAAAATCCCGACAATACTAATATAATTTATTGAATAGATCATTCAAAATTAGATATTAAAGCCTTAACATTAGTAGATTGAATTAGAGATTAATAATCAAGTTTATAAATGCAATAGAAATAACATATGTATACCATGACTTCGAGTGGAGAACTTTCTTTTAATAACATAAAATTAAGGTGTTATAATTGTTGAAAAATAACGACAATAATTATCAGTTTAACATTGATAAATTTTACAAGAATTATCTTAAAGGACCAAGAATTTTCAATAATCGTGATGCATTAGAGTCTTCCTATATACCAGAAGTTTTACCTCATCGGGATGTTCAAATTAAGGATATTGCTGAGAAAACTGCTTGTGCTCTTCTAGGGGATGCACCCCCTACTTTTTTGTGTTATGGTCAAACTGGCACTGGTAAAACGGCTACGATAAGGTACGTAAGTCAAAAATTGGCGCAACAAAACTCAAAGATTAAACCATGGTGGATTTATATCAATTGTAACATTGTGTCTACCCCATATCGAATTCTAGCACATATTTATAACACAATCTCGAGACAAGAGAAAATTCCACCAACGGGACTCCCTAAAGACGTCATTTTTAAGAGATTACTTGGTTTGTTGGATTCTAAAGTAAAAAACTCGATTTGCTTTTTAGTATTGGATGAGATAGATATCCTTGTTGATAAGAAAGGGGGAAACGAGATACTCTACGATTTAACAAGGTTTAATGAAAACTTGGATCAATGCAGGTCTAGTTTAATAGGGATATCAAATAAATTGAAATTTCGAGACAATTTAGATCCAAGAATTCTTTCGAGTTTAGGGGAGGAGCATATTGTATTTCCTTCCTATGATGCTGGTGAACTACGAGACATTTTAAATGAGAGAGCTAAAATTGCTTTTAATGAAGGTGTTTTAAAAGAAGAAGTTATACCTCTATGTGCTGCTATAGCAGCAAAAGAACACGGAGATGCGCGGAAAGCATTACAATTATTAAGAAAAGCAGGAGAGTTAGCAGAACAGGCGCAAAGTAAGATTGTGACACTGAAATATGTTGAAAAAGCTCAGGAAGATTTAGAAAAAGATTATGTTGTAGAATATGTCAAAGGTTTGCCTCTTCAAGCTCAATTAGTTTTAGTTTCTATCTATTTAATCCAAAAATATAGCCCCGATCATATAATTATATCGGGAGACATATATAACGTTCATTCTGAAATAAGAAGCTTGATTCCAGGAATTAGACCCCTAACTAAAAGAAGAATTAGCGATTATATTAGTGAATTGTCTTTAGCAGGGATTATTTCGGCAGAAATTAAATCAATGGGACATTATGGAAGAACTAAAATAATTAAATTAGATATTGGAATAGAAATCGTAGAAAAAATTTTTTCTGAAATTGATAAAATTCAGGATATTTTGGATTATAAACCAATTTTATTGCAGACAGATAAAGTAAGATTAAAAAATAATATATTTAAAAAACTAATTTAAAAAATAAATTCCCAATCATCAATATTTTCTGCTATATCCTTAAGAAAGAATTCGGCTGATTCGTTATTAGTTTCTCTTAGAACTAAGAACAGTTTTGCTAAATGTTTGCAGAACTGCTTGTTGCTACTTTTTCTTGTTTCAAAATCATGACAATTATGTTTTAATAGTTTTGTTTTTGAATTTACCTCAATTATATAAGGTTCATCCTGAGATCCTAAGACTGTAGAATCGATAATTCCTTTTGCAGCGTCAAATACTTTTATGTTAAAAGCGGAGTTGGAAATTATTGCCGCTCTATTTAATGTTGCTCTATCTACAAATGATTTTAGTAAAACGCTAAAATTTGAGGTTCCTTCTTGTTTAAAATCACTTGCTATCTGAGTAATTTTTTTAGCAGATTTAATTTTATCTAATATTTTATCTTTTCTTTGTTTTTGCCAAACCGTAATTTTTTTATACAAAGAACTAGATAAAGTAAGATTTCCATTATCATCTTTGTTTAAAAAATTGCTTTCAAGACACTTTTCAATAAATTCTTTTGCTTTATCAGGAGTTTGTAAAAATAATTCATATGATATCTTAAATATAAGGTCGTTTAAAGGAATCGAAGGTAGATCAATTATTTTCCAAATATATAGTACTAGATCGGAATTATTGTTGCGAGGAATTGCGAAATTCATAAATATGTGATTCCTAAAATCTTTAATTAAATTCAAAGAATGGTATATTTTAAGTCTAACTGTGTCCCTTTTAAAGTATCTAAATCAACAATGGATAAAATTCCTGGTGTTGGGTGGATGCCTAGAGAATTCATAAACTCTGTTTGACTTTGAAAACATCCTGAATTTACTAATACAATACTATTGTTATATAATCCCATATCATTGATATGGATATGTCCAGTATGAAAAATATCAGGAATTTTATCAATTACAAGCCAATCTTTATTGGTTGGGGAAATTTGGGTTTTCTTTCCAAAAATCGGAGCTAAATGCCTACATTTAAGGAACTCTTTCATTGTTTCAACGGATTTACTGTTTTCTAGTCCAGGTACTAGCATATTTAAATCCAGGATACTATCACCATGAAAAACTAAGGTATTGACTTTATGTGTTTGAATAATTCCAGGATTTCCAATACATTTCACACCTAAGTTTATAAGTTCTTCACAATATTTTTTTGGGACAGCTGGTCTTGGGATCGCATTTCTTACAGGTTCATGATTTCCGGGGCTGTATATAACCTTTATGTAATCCGGAATTTCCGAAATAAGTTCTGCTGCATTATTGAACTGTTTATAAATATTAGTTTCAAGAAGATCACTTTTTTGGGAGGGATATACTCCAATACCATCAACCAAATCACCGTTGATTATAATATATTTAATTCTTCCTGCACGGTCCCGTTGAGCTTGATTCCCAATTTTTCCATTTAAAAATTCTATAAATCGATTCCACAATTTTAATTCAAATTCCTTACTTCCAATATGCGTATCCGAGATTAACGCGATAGATAATGGATCTTCTGCTTTATTTGGTTCATAATCTCTTGGAATATCTATTTTAGTTATAAAATTTCCATACATTATGCCAGGTCTTTTCTTTTCACCAGGATTATAGGTTCCTTCTATATATACCATTTGATCGCTTAGAGTTCTTTCAGCTAATTTTACATTGTCCTGATTGTCAGAATCTTGTCTAATAATAACTTTTATTGAACCTGTAAGGTCTTCAAGTGTTAGCAAATAATTCCCTTTTTTTGTTTTTCGGATTTCATTTACAAGACCTAAGGCCGATACTTCCACCTTATTGGACAATCTTAGTATATTGTTAATATTATCAGCCTTATGAACTTCTGCTCTCTTTCTCATTAACTTTCGAAGCCTATTAAATTTATCTAGAGTTAATTCATAAAAGTCGTCGTAATCTCCATTAGTATATAGCTTTCCAGTAGGATCTTTTAAAACTTCAAGTTGAAAATCAAATTCCTTTGCAATTGGATTAAAGCTATAAGTAGATTTCACACCTTCAAAAGGTTTGAGTTGCGATTTATCACTAAATTCCAAATTGAAAGGAGGATTGTCATTATTGACAGTTGGAGAAGAAAGCACCTGATTTCCATCATTCTTGATTCCGACAGCAAGGTTTTCAGATTCTTCTGAAAGATTTAAATCTACGTCCACCAGTTTATTTTGGTTTCCAGTGGGGGATTGAGATTGTAGGATTTCATCTTTTAATGTAAATTCATTATTTTTGGATCTGTCTTGGGATAGAATTAATTTTCGTTTTAGAGCCTTTTTAATTTCTTCATTGGAAATTTTTTTTAAAATAGCTTCAGTTAAATGGCCTCTAAAGCTAGCTATAAAGCTTGAATCTTTGATTATTAGATTGACTTTATATATTGGGTCCTCTAATTCCAAGATAAATTCCAATAGAGAAGGAGTAATGTTTATCCCTGACTTAGCTAATTTTTTAATAATTACCCTTTTTTCGTTAGTATTATTGGTTGTCAAGGTTTTCTGTTCCTACCATTAAATTAGTTCAATAATTGTTAGGTAAAATTAAATTCTTTTTTATTAAAGGAAAAACATTAGTTCTTTTTATAGGTAAGGAGAGTAATAAATTAGCATGCTCTTCAAATTTATAAATGAAATAGCGCGTTAATAAATGAATTTAAGTTATCGTAGAAAATAACTATAATATTACTTTTCAAGTCTATATGGTAAAGGTATTAATTATTAGTAAATGTGAATAGTATGGTAAAAATGAATAAGGAGACAGAAGATTACTTTATTTCTATTCAAGATCAAGTTGATCAATGTTATGCTATTGCTGAAAAAGCACGTAGTAAAGGTCTCGATCCAGAAATGTTTGTAGAAAGCCCCCAGGCAAAGGATTTAGCAGGAAGAGTAGAAAAATTAGTAGGACCTGATGGTATCGCAGATTTAATTAGAAATTTAAAGGATGCTGGTTTAAGCGATGACCAAATTGTTTTTAAAGTTGTTGAAGATATATTAGATGAAAGAATTGGAAATATTGAATCACTCGAGGAACGTGTGGAAAGAGCCATAAGAGCAGGATTAGCAATAAAAACAATGGGAGTAGTTAGTGCTCCACTTGAAGGTATTTCTAAGATTTTAGTTCGAAAAGATCAATCTGGTAAGAGTTATCTTTCTTTATATTTTGCTGGTCCGATTAGAGCTGCAGGAGGGACGACAGCTGCTTTATGTGTCCTCATTGCGGATTATGTAAGAAAGAAGTCAAACATACCTAAGTATGAAGCGACTGAAGCAGAAATCGGTAGATATGTAGAAGAAGTCAAACTCTATGACAGGAATGTTCACTTACAATATCCCTCTTCCAATAAAGAGATAAGATATGCTGTTAAAAATCTCCCCATCGAAATTAATGGTGATTCGACAGAGGATGAGGAGGTTTCAGCTTTCAGAGATTTACCAAGAATTGAGACAAATAACATAAGAGGGGGAGCTTGTTTAGTTTTAAATGATGGCATTTTATTAAAAGCACCGAAATTACTGAAAATAGCACAAGATATGAATTTAGAAGATTGGGAATGGTTAGGTGACTTAAAGAGTATCGCTCAGAAAGAAGAATCCCAAAAAGCTCACACCAAAAAGGAGATGGTCAATGTGGTGGATAAAGAAAAAATATCGCCAAATTTTAAATACGTGGCAGATATCATTGCTGGTAGACCTGTATTTAGTCATCCCTCTAAAGTGGGGGGCCATAGATTGAGATACGGAAGATCTCGTAATACTGGATTGGCAGCAGGCGGGATGCACCCTGCAGCAATGGGGATTCTTGATGATTTTGTCGCAGTTGGCACACAGCTCAGAATTGAAAGACCTGGAAAAAGTGCAAGTATTTGCCCTGTAAACTATATTGAACCTCCGATCGTTAAATTAAAAAACGGAAATGTAATAAAAGTTTCTTCCTACAATAAGAGTAGGAAAATCTTTCAAGATGTCGAAAAAGTCTTGTTTCTAGGTGATATATTATTTGGATTTGGAGAATTTGTCGAAAATAACCATAAATTGATTCCCTCTGGATATGTTGAAGAATGGTGGGTATTAGAGTTAGACCAAGCTGTAAAAAATAATGTAAATCTTGATAGAAGATTAGTAGAATTAATAGAAAATCCTTTTACTATTAAACCCAAGGCTGAAGAAGCAATAAAAATTTCTCTTGATTATAACATCCCTCTACATCCTTTATTTACTGATTTTTGGGGTAATCTTTCAATAGAAGAATTAGACGAGTTACGGAATGCATTTCTTAAAGGATATTCAAGTAAAGCGAAACAGATTATATTAAATAATAATAGAACCATAAAAGAGATTTTAGAAAAAGCCTTTATTACTCATAAAATTGAAGATGATAAACTTATTTTTAGCAAAGCAATGAATCATATTTATGTTAACCTATTTAACCTTAAGAGCAAAAAAGTTGTACACTATGCTCAAGATGATAACGTTTATTCTTATTTTTATAAAATTAGTTCAATAAAAATCAAGAATAAAGCACCATATTTTATTGGATCTAGAATGGGAAGACCAGAAAAATCAGAAAGAAAAAGTATGAAAGGAATTCACACCTTATTCCCGTTAAGCGACAAAGTTGGGAGCTCAAGATCAATAGAAAAAGCATTAGATCTTCAAAAGATAAAGATTGATGTATGCAGGAAAAAATGTCCTCAGTGTGGAACAGTTAGCATCTTTAATATTTGTCCAAAATGCTCAAGTCACACCGAATTAACATCAATTTGTGAAAACTGTAAAATATTATATTTAGCAAGTGATCCGAAGGATGAATTAAAATGTCCCCAATGTAAGAACATATTAAAACCATCAAGCGAAGCAATATTTAATTTTAAAAATCACATGGAGTCGATTTTGAAATCCATGCAAATACCGCTACCTAAGAAGTTAAAAGGAATATATGGTTTAACTAACCAGTTTAAAGTTCCAGAGCCAATTGAAAAAGGGATACTTAGAGCTAAAAACGACGTCTTAGTTTATAAGACTGCAGAAATAAGATATGATGCTACAGACATTCCTTTATCCCACTTTAAGCCAGAAGAAATTGGAGTATCGATTGAAAAACTGATAGATTTGGGGTATACTCATGATATCGAAGGAAATTATTTAAATGATGATTCTCAAATTTTAGAGTTAAAAATTCAAGATATAATTCTTTCTGATGATTGCGCAGACTATTTTGTTAAAGTGGCGAATTTTTTAGATGATGAATTAGAACATTTTTATAAAATGGAGCGTTTTTATAATGTTTTAAAGACAGAAGATTTAATCGGTCAAATGGTTGTAGGTTTAGCGCCTCATACAAGTGCAGGAATAACAGGTAGGATAATTGGATTCAGTCCGGTAAGAGCAATTTATGCACACCCATTCTGGCATGCAGCAAAAAGGAGAAACTGTGATGGGGATGAAGATGGGATTATGTTATTGTTAGATCCTCTTTTAAATTTTTCAAGGTATTATTTACCAAATAAAATAGGGGGAAGAATGGATGCGACCTTAGTTATCTCATCAATATTAGATCCTAACGAGGTAGATGTTGAAGCTCACAATGTCGATACAATGTTTAAATATCCATTAGAATTTTATTACGCTACGGAAACATATTCAATGCCTTTTCAACTAGAGGAAGTAATGGAAGTAGTTAAAAATAAACTTGGGACACCAGAACAATATGAAAATATTGGTTATAATATTCCAACTAGCAATATTAATGAAGGACCAAAATACACAGCTTATAAGTTATATGAGTCTATGGATGATAAAATTAAAGCTCAACTGCATCTGGCAAAAATTATAAATGCTGTTGATGCGAAAAATGTAGCCGAGAAGATACTCTCGACTCATTTTAATCCTGATATCTTAGGGAATTTAAGAAAATTTGGCACCCAAACGTTCAGGTGTGTTAAATGTAATGCAAAATATAGAAGACCT
Organism: Candidatus Thorarchaeota archaeon; assembly: GCA_048882645.1. GTDB lineage: Archaea > Asgardarchaeota > Lokiarchaeia > Sigyniarchaeales > SOKP01 > Loki-b32. The sequence goes on along the minus strand of JBHLRJ010000006.1, from coordinate 29,435 downwards.
CCCCTTTCAAATGCAGGGAAATGTCCCAAATGTGGACATAAAATCATATTAACTGTGAATCGAGGGGGTATTGAAAAGTATATCCCTAAGGCGATTAAACTTTGTAAAGACTTTGATCTCGATGAATATACTCTTCAAACAATGGAGTTAATAGAAGAAACCGTAGAGAGTTTAACAAACAATCCTAAAATTAAGCAACATAAACTTGCAGATTTCTTCTAATTTACTTCAGATCTAAATCATAAGTTCTTAACGCTTGATAACAAATTTTTAAGCAACCATTTAGGCTTTCGTTCAAGCATTTATCGGGAGTGTCTCTTAGAGAATGAATATATTTAGAATCTTTATCGGAATGAAAGTAAACCACCTGTAAGTCTTTATTCGGACACTTTTTAAAGATTTTATGATCACTTTTAGGCTCAACAATCTTACTATACCTAGTTATAGGAATATTCATTGAATTTGCTGTCGATTCGAAAAGATCAGTTAAGTTTTTATTAAGTTTTCTCCTTATTAAAAACCCATATTTGTCGAATAATCCAATGTATGTTCCCACCATATCAATATTGACATTAAAAGATTTTTCCATATTGTATTCGTTATGGAAATGACGAATATGATCAGAACAGAATTTTTTTGCTCCTTTTAGGCCCCATTCTTCAGCTCCCGTCCATACAAAATACAAATCTATATTTTCTAAAGGATTTCTTGCAAAATGTTTCGCAAGTTCTATTAGAATTGCGACACCACTCGCATTATCAATAGAGCAAGAAGATGGCTTCTCATTGAACACAAGATAAAGGATAGGTATTGCTATCACTATTCCTATTATAGAAACTAGTGCTATAATTATAATGATATTACTTGGGAGGGTATAAATCTGGAAAACTTCAAGTGAAAGCCAGATAGATAAGACACCAATAACAACAATGTAAAAACCAATTATAAATCGATACATCAGGAAAATGGCATATTGAAGTCTATAAGGGATATTTGCCGAAACAGAATCATAGTGAGCAGAAAATATTACCACGGGGCGGTTAGGATCTTGGTTTATTGAGGGTATTCTAGTATACATATTTTTCGATGATTCTTTTTTGATTAATGACATTTTACGAAATCTCTCAAATGAGATCTTTATTATTATATAGATTATTAACACTAAAAGCAAACGTGAAAGAAGGATATAAGTTATCAATATTAGATAAGCAGTCCGCATTAATATTCTCGTAGGGCCAGTCCAATCAAAATATTCAAACTCAGCTTTAATATTTTCACTTCTTAACTCACTTTCAATATAATCTATAGCCTTTATTTCTCCTACAGATGAAGCTCCTCTATTAAAGGCCAAAGATTCAACATGTTTTTTAACTACTAATTCATTATCTAATATTAGACTCGATATAGAAATCACATCATCTTGAAATAAGTTTAATTTATCTATATATTGATCATTATTAAATACAGATTATAACCAGTATAAATTTTTTAGATATTTTAACACTAGACTGAGCTCTTAAGACTTAAGATGCAGGAGGTGGGATTTTCGATAGAGATCGCTAAGATCTTCACCAATATTCGAACCCACGAAGACCTATGTCACTAGAGCCTCAGTAACGCCTTAAACACATAATTACGTGATAATCTAGCGCCGTAGACCAGGCTTGGCAACTCCTGCAATTGTTATCGAATTTATTATTTCTTCAATTTCAATTATCAAGAGATAATGTATTTAATTTTTAAAATTTTTGTCCTTTATTAAGAGTAATTTGATTTTAATTTGATTGAATTAATAAGTGCTAATTGAAAGGGATTCAAGTATGAGATTATCATTTTCTATAAATTTTTATAAAACTCTTTTTATATACAATATTAAAATTTATTATATTTTTGTATATGAGAACAAATTACCAAGGAATGTAAATACATGTCAGTTGATCGTAAGAAATTAGAAGCACTACTGAAATGGTATAAACAGCAAATTGGGAAGAATTTAATCGCTGCTATTATTGTAAACAGAGAAGGTTTAGTAATGTCGGCAATTGAAGGAGACTCAGAAGCTCAAATACAAGAAGATGTTATCGGAGGAGTTAGCGCATTGGTGGAACCTGTTCTTACGAGAATCACAGAAGAGTTCAGTTCAGGTGCTTTTGGGACAGGAACTTTTGATACGGAAGAACAACGTATTATTTTTTGTGAAGCAGGACCAGAAGCAATTTTTGTAACTGTTTTAGAGTCAATAGCAATGGTTGATCCTGTATTCCCATATGCGTATTTAGCTGCAGAGAAAATTTCTCGAATTTTTGATGGTAGAACAGTAAGTCCAGTGATTCCTAAAGTAGTTACGGATCAAAACGTTCAAAATATTGAAAGAAAAGTAGATACCCTTCAAAAGATAAAAGTAAAATCTGTTGAGTATGCTTATAAACTAATATTAGGAGGGGAAGGAGGAGTTGGGAAGACAAGTATGGTACATCGATTTGTTGAGGATTCTTTTCAAACGGACTACAAATCTACAATAGGAACCTCGATTATGAAAAAAGAATGTGAGTTTGAAGGATTAGATTCAAAAGTTCGCTTTGTATTATGGGATTTAGCTGGTCAAGCGCAATTCAAACGTGTAAGACAATCGTACTTAACAAATGCAGAAGCGGGTATTTTAGTTTACGATGTAACCCGTAAAGACACTTTCGATAAAATAGAAAATTGGTTTAATGAAATAAAGGAGGTGTCAAAAACAATTTCTTTGATACTAGTTGCCAATAAAATAGATTTGATAGAAAGTAGGATTATACCAACAAAGGCGGGAGAAGGACTAGCGAACAAATTAAATCTTTCATATATAGAAACATCCGCTAAGACAGGAGAAAACATTAATGACGCATTTAAGATGCTTGCTTTACAAATTCTTAATCAATTTGTATTTACTGAGGAAATAAATTAAAAGCCTCTGGGGGGAATTGAACCCCCGACCGAATCACCTGATCGAATGAGTTATTCACTCATTTGATTACGAATCAATAGCTCTACCACTAAGCCACAGAGGCATAGAAATTTTTAAAAATCCAATTTGATTTAAAAATTATAGTTGTAAAAAAATTTTAAATTTTATTCAATGAGTAGTAATCCTCAAATAAGAAATCTTGGAGAAATTAAGGTTATTAACCTTATTAAAGATTTGATTTTAAAGAAGACTGGAAACGAGTTAATTAGTGATGATTCTTTTTTTTTTAATCTTGAGGATATAAAGCAGAGTGAAAGTTTAGTTTTAAATTCCGATATGCTAGTTTCTCGTACGGATGTTCCTCCCCAGATGAATCCTTATCAAATTGGAAGGAAATCTGTTATAATGAATTTAAGTGATTTGTTGGTCAAAGGAGTGATACCAAGAGGAATTATCATATCCTTTGGATTACCAAGGGACCTCAGAAAAGATAAGTTTATTGATTTAATGTTTGGAATTATTGATAGCACTTTAAATTTTAATCTCAAATATATTGGAGGGGATATTAATGAAACCGAAGATTTAATTATAAATCCCACAGTTTTTGGTTTCAAGGTTCCATCAAATATTATTTATAGGAAGGGAATAATGCCTAATGACATTTTAGCTATTAATAAAAAATTTGGTCTAACAGGAGTAGGATTTGACATCCTTTTGAATAGAAAGGAGGATCTTTTAAACTCTCGTAAATACAAGAGATCAATTCAAAGTGTATTGGAACCTCATATTGAGGGAATCGAAGCGTTAATTTTGTCAGAGAGAAAATTAGCAACTTCAAGTATTGATTCTTCAGATGGTCTTGCAAAATCGCTTCGTGATTTAATGTTATCAAACCAAAATTCTGGATTTGAAATTAATTTCGATGATAATTTAATTGACACTGAAGCAGTAATGTATTCTGAAGAATTTAATATAAACTTAGAAGATTTAATATTTAATGGTGGTGAGGAATACATTCATTTATTTACGATTAGACCACAAGATTTTTCTGATGCTAAGAAATTAATTCAAGATAAAGGTGGAGATCTCTTTGAAATAGGAAAAGTAATATCAGAGGAAAGTATATATATTTTAAAAGAAAATAGAAAAAGCGAACTAAAAAGTAATGGGTTTGAACATTTTAATAAATAAGCCAAAAAATTGACTTATTCATGGTAATCTACTTATCTTATAAAGAAGAGTCCCGTTAGAGAATAAAATTTTTATACTAGAAATAATTTATTTCAAATACTATCTTTACCTATGATGTAAAAGAATAGAATTTTGGGCTATTGGCGCAGGCAGGTAGCGCGGCAGGCTTTTAACCTGACATTTATGAGAGGTTCTCCTATAAAAAGGAAGGTCGGGGGTTCAATTCCCCTATAGCCCGTTTTAATTAAGATTTTATGGCGATCTCGATAAGTTCTTAAAATAATTGATTTTTAAGTAAAATTTATGAAAATTCAAATTTTATAATTACATAAAAACTTCTCTACTGTTTTTTAATATGGCAACATCGGATTTCAAATTACCTTCTGATGAACCTGAACAACTAATGGTAAAATCCCAGGATACAACTAATCCAAGTTATGGATGTAAACCAGATGAGAGAAGTATAACAGATATTCTACAGTATGGAGTGATAAATTTAGATAAACCCAGCGGACCAACTAGTCATGAAGTGGTTTCATGGGTTCGTAAAATATTAGGAATTCCTAATGCAGGACATGGAGGAACCTTGGATCCAAAGGTTACTGGAGTCTTACCATGTGCTCTTGGAAGAGCAACACGAGCTTTATCGGCTCTTCTGAATGCTGGTAAAGAATATGTAGGAATACTTACCTTACATTCCCCCGAAAATTTAAAAAGAATAGAGAAAGTATTTAAATTATTCACTGGGAAGATATATCAAAGACCTCCAATAAAATCTTCTGTAGCAAGAAGATTAAGAATACGAGAGATTTATTATACTCAAGTTATTGAAATGAATAATAACTACATCTTATTTCGAATAGGATGTGAAGCTGGAACGTACATCCGTAAATTTTGTTTTGATATTGGAGAAGCTTTATGTTCTGGTGCTCATATGTTAGAGCTTAGAAGGACCAGAGTAGGAAATTTTACTGAAAAGGACAATCTAGTGACACTTCAAAATTTGAAAGATGCTTTCACAATTTATCAATCGGAAGATAATCCATATTATTTGAGAAAGATAATTTTACCCATGGAAAAGATGACTACTCATTTACCAAAAATTTTTATTCGAGACACTGCTGTTGATGCGATATGTCATGGTGCGGATTTAGCTTCAGCAGGCATATGTTATATTGATGCTAGAATAAAACCAAACATGTTAGTTGCCTTAATGACTTTGAAAAATGAGCTAATTGGATTTGGTACTTCTTTAAAAGATGCAATGCAAATCTATAAAGCAAAATCTGGAATCCTAGTAAAAACAAATAAAGTATTTATGGAAAGGGGAGTTTACCCACGATGGGATGAGAAAAAATAAAGAAATTACTATAGAACCTTTCTCTATTATGGAAAAAAATAATCAACATTATTCTAACGAATTTCCTGATGTGAAAGTAAAAATATATACAATTTCAGAAAGTATGAGAAGGCATTTTTATATTTTTAAGACTATTAGTGGTGTTTTTTCCTATCGTAAAATGGATTTAGGTACAAAAGTCTTGATTGAAAATATGTATATCCCCTTGGAACCCAGTATCTTGCTTGATCTAGGATGTGGTTATGGTCCTATTGGCATCGTTTTATGTAATGAATCTCCAGAAAGCCTTGTATATTTAATAGATATTAATAAACGAGCAATTTGGTGCGTTAAAGAAAATATACAAATAAATTTAACAATTAACAAAAAGAATGCTATAGCTTTATCAGGAAATTATTTTGATCCAATAAAATCAAAACAAATAAAATTTGATGGTATTTACATGAACCCTCCAATGCGACAAGGAAGAAAGGAATTCTTAAAATTAATACCTGAAATTCTTAATTATTTAAAACCAAATGGTTCTTTTCAATTTGTTGTAAAAAAGAAAATGGGAGCTCCTTATATTTTAAACTTTCTCGAAAATAAATTTCCCTACAAAACTACTGATATCATCTGTAAGAGAAGTGGATATTGGGTTTTTAGATGTTTTCATGAAAACTAAAAAAAAATACCTCGCAAATAATTAAATATATATGAAAATTGGAAAAATTTTTTAGAAAAGTTTCATAAGTGCAATTATAAATTGTTTTATAAGAGGATTTTTCCTTGACTAAGAAAAAAAAAATAGACGTCCTATTACATAGATTTGTTCCTCAACATCTTCTTTTAACTAAAGAAGAGTCTCAAAATCTACTGGAGAAGTTTAAGATAGAAATCACTGATTTGCCCCAGATGTTTGAAAAGGATCCCGTAGCGATCGCCATAGGAGCCAAAGAGGGAGACATTGTAAGAATTATAAGAGAATCTCATACTACAGTAAGGAGTATAGACTATTATCGATATGTAAAGAAGGAAAAAGCTTAAAAAGATATTTATGAATTAAAAATCCTTAAAAACTAAATGGATCTTCTATTTAGAAAGAAAATTCTAATAAAGAGGATGAAAAATAAAATAATAACGGGTTTAACAAATCTTGAGTAGTGAAAAATTATCAAATGAAGATAAATGGATTGTTTTAAAAAGCTTATTTGATGAAAAGGGTTTAGTACGTCAACATTTGGATTCATATAATAATTTTATTGAAGAAGAAATGCAATTAATTGTTGATGAATCTGGTGAAGTAATTCCTGATATTCCTGGGTTTAAAATTAAATTTGGCAAAGTAAAAGTTGGAAAACCAAAGGTAAGAGAAGCAGATGGAGCTACAATGGAGATTACACCCATTGAAGCTAGAATTAGAGAATTAAGTTATGCTGCAGATATTACACTAGAGATGACGCCAATAACTATTGATGAACGAACACAACGAGAAGAAGCCGAGGAGACTCTTGATATCTATATTGGAAAAATTCCAATAATGCTAAAAAGCTGTCGTTGTCCATTAGAAAATTTGTCGGAACAGGAATTAATTAACAGAAGTGAAGATCCGTTAGATCCTGGTGGATATTTTATAATAAACGGAACAGAACGTGTCCTCGTTACGCAAGAAGATTTAGCACCAAATAGAATCCTAGCTGAAGAATCAAGTAGAAGCTCTAGTGCTACTCATCAAGCCAAAGTATTTTCGACAAGGAGTGGATTCCGAGCACCAGTAACAATTGAGAGAAAGAAAGATGGTAATCTCAGAGTATCATTTCCTTCAGTTCCAGGAAAAGTTCCATTAGCGATCCTTATGAGAGCTTTAGGATTACATTCTGATAGAGAGATCTTTGAGGCAATATCTGAAAACGATGAAATACAGAAAGAATTAATACCTGTTATTGATGTCGCCTCAGAGATTCAAGTATTAAAAGATCCAGAGAAATCACAGCAAAATGCCCTTGATTATATTGGAAAAAGAGTCGCAATTGGACAAACTAAAGATTATCGTATTAGAAGAGCTCTTCAAGTATTGGATCGATATTTATTACCTCATATAGGTAATGCTGAAGAAGATAGGATTAAAAAGGCATATTATTTGGGCCAAATGGCACAAAAAGTTATGGAATTAGCACTTGGATTAAGAGAACCAGATGATAAAGACCATTATTCAAATAAACGCTTAAAGCTTGCAGGGGAATTATTCACTTCTCTATTTAGGGTAGCATTTTTGAATCTTGTAAAGGATATTAAATATCAGCTTGAAAGAACTGCTGTACGTGGAAGAGCCCCAAATATCAAAACAGCTGTCAGAGCAGATGTTATCACAGAGAGAATTAGGCATGCTTTAGCTACGGGAAATTGGGTGGGTGGCAAAGCAGGAGTAAGTCAATTATTGAATAGGGTTAATCATGTTGGAACATTGAGTCATTTAAGACGGGTAATATCTCCACTAAGTCGTAGTCAACCTCACTTTGAGGCTAGAGATTTACATCCAACACAATGGGGAAAAATATGTCCTGCAGAAACACCTGAAGGCCCTAACTGTGGATTGGTTAAAAACCTTGGATTAGCTTCAATAATATCTGTCGGTGCTGATGAAAGGATACTTGAGAATATTTTGATTGATTTGGGAGTTATTCCTATAAGTGAAGTTAAAAATGTAAAAGGAGACAAAGTAAAAGTATTTTTAAATGGAAAATTGGTTGGCTTCCATCAACAATATAATCCTTTTATTAGACAACTTAGAGAAAAAAGAAGGAAAGGCGAAATAGGGCAGCATATTAATATTGGGTATTATCAAGACTCTAAAGAAATTCAGATTAATTGTGATGCTGGAAGAGCGACGAGACCACTTTTTGTAATAAAAAATAAAAAGATATTAATTACTAAAGATGACATAGAAAAATTATTACAGGGAAAATTTATTTGGTCAGATCTAGTTCAAAAAGGTGTAATTGAATACTTAGATGCAGAAGAAGAGGAAAATGCCTATATTGCAATGTTTGAAGAGGATTTGACAATTGAACATACTCATTTAGAAATTTCTCCTGCTGCAATTCTTGGTATTTGTGCGTCAATCATCCCATTTCCGGAACACAATCAATCACCAAGAAATACGTATGAAGCTGGAATGGTAAAACAAGCTTTAGGTTTGTTTGCTGCAAATATGCACTTGAGACTTGACACTAGAGGTCATACCTTACATTATCCTCAACAACCCTTAGTAAAAACTAGTCCAATGGAGATAATAGGTATTAATAAGCGCCCCGCAGGCCAAAATTTTATTATTGGGATGATGAGTTTTGAAGGTTTTAATATAGAAGATGCTATTATTATTAACAAAGCATCAATAGAAAGGGGACTTGCTCGTAGTCATTTTTTTAGGACATATGATGCTGAAGAAAGGAAATACCCGGGAGGAGAGGTTGATAAATTTGAGATTCCGGAGAGAGGGGTAAGAGGATTCAAATCTGCTGAATCTTATCGGCTTTTGTCTGAAGAAGATGGCATTATAGAACCAGAAACTCAAGTAAATGGAGGAGATGTCCTAATTGGTAGAACATCCCCCCCAAGATTTATTAAATCATATGAAGAGTTTGAATTAATGCAACCCAATCGTCGTGAAACCTCAAAAAACATGAGACATAATGAAAAGGGTATCGTAGATACTGTAATTATTTCAGAAACCGTTGATGGGAATAAACTTGTCAAAATTAAAGTAAGAGATTTAAGAATCCCTGAATTAGGAGATAAATTTTCTTCCCGTCATGGTCAGAAAGGTGTTCTCGGACTTGTTGTAGATCAATCTGATATGCCATTTACATCATCTGGAGTAATTCCTGACATCATCGTTAATCCCCATGCTATGCCTTCGAGGATGACATTGGGACAACTTTTTGAAGGAATAAGTGGGAAAATTGCATGTGTGAATGGAAAATTAGGTGATGCTACAGCATTTGAATGGACAGATATTACAAAACTTCAAGAGCAACTAGTTGAAGCAGGATTTGAATTTAATGGGAGAGAAGTTATGTACAATGGTATAACGGGTGAAAAATATGAAGCTGGTATTTATTGCGCACCTATTTATTATCAAAAGTTATATCATTTGGTTGCCGATAAATTACATGCAAGAGCACGAGGACCTGTCCAAATTTTAACTAGACAACCTACAGAGGGAAGAGCACGCGAGGGAGGTTTAAGATTCGGTGAGATGGAGAGAGATTGTTTAGTTGGTCATGGCTCAGCATTATTGTTGAAAGAAAGGCTTTTAGATGAGTCTGATCGAACAGTAATTTTAGTTTGTGAAAAATGTGGGCTTCTTGCAGTCTATGACAGAAATAGGGATAAGCGATACTGTCCAGTATGCGGAGAAGGAACTATTATTTCCAAAGTTGTCTGCTCATACGCGTTTAAATTGCTATTACAAGAAATGATGAGTTTGGGATTAGCACCTCGTTTAAAACTAAAAGAAAAAATTTAAATCAATAAATTTGATTAGTTAATTTTTTTTTATTTCTGACATTTTTTTAAAAGTATATTGAACAATCACTCTGTTTCTTAAAACTTAATTCAAATCAAAAAATTAAAAAAAAATTAGAATTGGTAGGTCACTTATAACGTAAATCCAAGGTAACTAGCAAGTCCAGGTATTAAAGTATACAGAAGGAATAAAATAAACAACATTAATAAAGATATCCATACAGAACGATCCCAAGGTACATCTAATAGAAATTTAACAAGAACGAGTATTATTAGAAACCCAATTATTGGAATTAAAAGAGTTAAATAATTTCCATCACTCCATGGGATCTCACTAAAGATAGCAAACCCAGTACTTATAACACCTAAAACTAAAGGAATTACTAATACGCAAATGAAAGCTGTTAAAATAATCAAAAATTTTTTATCTGAAGCTTTTGTTTTTGACACAATAAGTAAGACAGCAAGATATAAAATTAATGTTACAATTACAGTCGCTAAGATAAGCCATAATATGAACCACCAAATAGGATCCATTATTATAAACCTTTTATTCTCTTTTTTATATGTTAAATAGAAGAAATTTCAATTATTGGTTGAAAATTTTCCTTCTTTTTAAATTTTAACAAAATTTATTATAATGTAAAATTTTAGGAATTGTCTCTTTCAATTCATTGATTAATAATGAAATTTATATAAACATACTGTTAAAAGAAATAGGCTACTAATTCAATAGTTTAAACTCCCCATGTGAGCAAAAAGAAGTGAATTGAAAATCCCAAAAAAATTGAACCTATAATAATGCTAATTACTGATAATCGAACTGATTTTTCTCTACCATATCTGGTATATACTACCAAAATAGTCAAAGCAATTAATCCTATAACAAGAAACAACCAAGCTAAAACCCATAAAGTTAATGAAGGAACCTCAGCCATTTATAGCAAACCTAATTTTATTAATCTGGTATTTTTAAGTTATGATTTATATTTTTTTAATTTTATTGATGAATAAAATTTAATATTATAATCTTTTGATATTAATTAACCAAACTTTTTTTAATCTCAACTTAAATTATTATTCTAAGATTAAAATGCATTTTCTAAACAAATTAACCAAAAATCCTAATTTAGAAGATCCAGCAAAAGAACATATAGATGTCCATCGTCATTTCTATAAATATTCAAAAGGAGAATTCATTGGTCCGGCATTAAAAATCTCAAAAACTAATACTCGTATAACTCTTAAAGGTGCACATGAATATGAAGATCTAATTCAGGAAATCGTAACCCATACCATTTCAGTTGATGAATTTGAGATAACTGGTACACTAATTTCTGGTAGTGATGTAAGTGAATTAATTACCAATTTTGGATTTGATTGGAATTTAAAGAAATCAACCGGTGAAACAAAAAATTACAAAGCGAAAATCCTTGGCAAAACAGAAAGAAAAACACTTTTAGAGAGTATTAAGGCTTTTAGGAAGACTAGTTATTATTTAATTTCTTTCAACGTAAATCCCACATGCAAAGTAACAACTAAGAAAAATATCCCTCAACCTTCAAAAAAAAAGATAGAGGAAGATGATATAAATAAGAGAATACAATTTTGCACTGGTATTATAAATAATAATGAACATAATATAATCTTAGTATTAGATAATTGTTTACCTGATTTTAAATCTGAGATTCCTGGGAAATGGAAAAACATCATAATTAAAAATAATTATAGAATATCTGATATCATTCTGCCAGAAGATATCGATAACTGGAGACTAAAAAGGATCTTAGCCTTAAGAAAAGGTACATTAATGCGCTCAATTGACATTGATGGTGAGTTTATTGAAAAGCAATATTCTTTTATTGCCTAACAAAAATAGCCTAAGTATTTTTATCAGATTTTAAAAAAATTTAATTTTTATAAAAGATAATAAACTATAAAGATAATACTAAACTTAAACGAGGCTAAATTATATTAAAGAATTAAATCCTTATTTAAAGTCGTTTCTATATATTATTGGTGGAGAAATAGCTATTTATGTGGGGCAAGAACTTTTAAACTCTGAATCAGAAGATATTACCGATGAGGATATTACTGAAAACATAAAAGATCGGATTACAGGTACGGATATCGATTTTGCTCCTGATGATAATGAAATACTCAAGCTTAATACTGTACGAAAAACTCTGTATAAACTGTATTCTGAAAAGTTAGCGCAATTTAGACGAATAAGGGATAAATCCACAGGATGGTTTATTTATTATTGGTGGCATGAATTCGACCTTATTGAGGAAATACTACAGGAGAAAAAAAAAATAGTAGAGAGCAAATTAAGAGAGAGATTAAGCTTTGAAGAGGAGAATTACTTCTTTATTTGTAAATCTTGTCAAAATTCTAATATTAAATTTAATTTTGATGAAGCTTTTGAACTTAATTTTAGATGCCCTGATTGTGGAAATGCTTTAGAAGCTCAAGACAACAGTAAAATTATTGAATTTTTAAAGAATAAGATTGCCATGAATCAAAATTTAAAAATTTCAATTGATTAACAGAACGAGCAATGAAATGAAGCTATAATAGAAGCCTTAAATTCTCACAATTTATACTCTTTTATGGATAAAATAATTAGATTTGGTACATGTACAAAAGATTGCTATGGGGCTTGTGTGTTTAATGGATTTTGGAATGATAATGCACCGGAAAGAAAATTATTAAAAGCAGAACCCCGGAAGGATCATCCCTTTACTAATGGTTTTTTTTGTCCCAAATATTCAAAAAGACAAGATCTGCTCTATCACCCCGAAAGGTTAAAAAATCCCTTATATAGAAATGGTGTTAAACCGTCGAATAAGTTCATGAGAATTTCTTCTCAAAAGGCATTGAATATTATTGCTGAGAAAGTAAAAAATCTTAAAAGAAATGGAGAGTCAAAAAAAATTCTAGGGGCTTTTTATGCGGGAAACTCAGGATTAATATCTATGTATTCACCCCTCAGATTTTTTACCAAATTAGGGGCTAAAATTACCACTGGGGGCATCTGCAATGAGGGAGGATGCGCTGGGTTAAAAAAGTTGTTTGGTACATACTCAATAACAAATCCATTTCAAATACTGGATCCAAATACACGTTTAATTGTAATTTGGGGTAGTAACCTTTCAGAAAGCAATAATCATGCGTATTATTTAGTCAAAAAAGCTATGAGGAATGGAGTAGTGTTAAGCGTTGTTGATTCTCGACTTTCATATATCGCAAAGAAATCACATAATTTTCTCCATATTCTTCCAGGTACAGAACATTTATTAGTAAAATTAGTAATTAAAGCTATTATTAAACACAACGCTCATGATAGCGGATTTTTAAGGAATAATGTTGATTCTTATTCATCTATTTTAACCGAGATCTCCAATATAGATGAGAATCATATACTATCTAATATAGGTATAACAAATGATGAATTTCAAGAATTTGTTAATTTGCTAATAAAATTTAAACATCATTCAATCTTCATGATTGGGTATGGGATTCAGAAACATGTACATGGTGGAAGAATTGTCGAAAATATTGCCTTACTACAGATTTTATTGGGTAATATTGGGAAAAGTGGGACTGGGATAATTTATTCTCAAAGTGACTTCTTAAGACCTACGATTCAACCTTTATTGGATTATATTAGTTATTGTAACGGTACTTCTAACTCTTTTCTGGAGGTCCCCTTAATTGAACTGGGAAGTGAGATAATTTTAAGGGATATTAAACTCTTATTTATTTATAACTTTAATCCAGCTAGTTCATTACCTAATCAGAATAAATTACGAAAAGTGTTGTCTAATGAGGAGTTATTTGTAATAGTTTTAGATTTATTTCTAAATGAGACTACTAAGTATGCGGATATAGTGATTCCCGCCAAATTTGATTTAGAGATATCAGATATTATATCTCCTTATTACATTCCGAGCTTATCAATAAATATAGGTGGTCCATGTCCATATCCTGATTGTATGTCCAATTATTCTTTTTTTCAGCAGATATATTTAAGAACTGGATTTGAAGATTCTAAAATCTTTAAAGAAACAGAGAAAAAATTATTTGAAAAATGTTTAAGCATACTTCCTAAACGGATTTGCAAAGATCTTAATTCTCAAGGGTATTATCTATTTCATAACCAAAAATCAGTACCATATAAAAATCTCAAATTCCCAACTACTAATAATAAGATTCAGGCTCAAGGTCCTCATTTTAAATTTGGGGAGAGTGAATTTGGGCGAATAATTACCCGTAAGGAAAATGAATTTATTCTAATTTCACCTTCCCATTACCATTTATTACATTCTCAGTTGGGGCAATTAAATTTGAAGTATTTAGCCGATTTTGGGAAAGTTTTTTTAAACAAAGAAGATATCACACAACTAAAATTAAACAGTGGAGATAATGTACTTGTTTCAAACGATTATGGATCTGCGATCTATATCTTATCAGAATTAAGATCTTTGAAAAAAGGTACGGCTTTGATATTTTCTGGAGCATCCTCACCCTCTAATGAAAATGTAAATGTTAATATTTTTACACCTGATACCCCTGAGGAATTAGGATTGTCAGGAGCGTATAATTCTGTTAAAATATGTATTGAAAAGATATGAGATAAAATTTGTTAACAAATTTTAGGATTGTATTTATTTAAAAAGATCTTCTACTATATCTTAATCTTTATTTTTTCTTTTTATAACTGCGATATCTCCTAGAGAGCTACCATAGCCTTTTTTCATATATTTTGTATCCTGGACATTGTACTCCATCTCATCTGATTTCTTAATTAATACGATGTTATATGTGTTTTGGATTTTTTTGGCTAGCTTAATAGTAGGTTTCACTTTTCCCGATTCTATTCTTCTAATTAAAGATGGTTTTTCATTTAATTTTTGAGCAAATTGATCTTGATTAAGTCCAAGACGATTCCTAACACTTCTTATTCTTTTTGCGTAATCGGGAACAATTTCTAGATCCTCACCAATTTTCCTATTTAAATTTTGCTTCTTTGGAGTTGTAGGGGGTCCTCTTCGTCCGATCTTTTTTTTTTGAAAATTTTTAGGTGGTGTATGGATTTTTGTTCCATGGGAAGCGCAGTTATTACAAACTGTAATTTTAGCACCTTCTAATAGCACCCTTTGCCCTTTTCCCCAAATTATGCTTCCACATATGGGGCATTCCTTATCTATCTCATTATACTTTGGTTTTGGCATAACATTGCTTAAAGTGTTTCTAAATGAAAGAATCTTCTCTTACTTAAAGAGTTTATTAAAGAGCTCCTATAAATTGTGGTTTTAGTGTCATTATATTTTATAATCTATAAATTTTTTATAAATCGAGATTTTTAGGTAGTAGTAGAGAAGTAACCTTAAATTTAAATGATTAAATGTTTATTATTAATTTAAGACATTTTCTTAAGAATCAATTAACTGAGAAAAGAAGGAGCATATTTTTTTGACTGCAACTAAGGATAAGAAAAAGAAAGAAGAAGCTAAAGATGGCGAGTATTTGATTACATATACAAGACATCTAGAAAAAAGGTTAAGGAATTTAGAAACCGAGAAACAGTTGTTAGATGCAGAAAGATTACGATTAGAACAGGAATTACACAGTTTAAGAAATGAAATTGACAGATTACGAGAACCACCTTTAGTTTCTGCTACGATTATTGATTTTTTAGATGACAAAGGCAGAGCAATCGTAAAAAGCTCAACAGGACCTAGCTTTGTCGTTAATGCAAGTAGAAAAGTAAAGAATGAGAAATTAACTCCAGGAATGAGAGTTGCTTTAAATCAGAGGACTTTCGCAATTATGGAAGTTCTACCAACAAAATTAGATCCTTTTGTGAAAGGGATGGAAGTGATCGATGCCATTCCAGATATATCCTATTTAGATGTAGGAGGTCTGGAAGACCAGATGCAAGAAGTAAGAGAAACTGTTGAGCTACCACTTAAAAAACCGGAATTATTTGAAAAAATAGGAATTGAACCACCGAAGGGTGTGTTACTTTATGGACCTCCAGGTACAGGGAAAACTTTACTTGCTAAAGCAGTGGCCCACGAAACAGAAGCCACATTTATAAGAATTATCGGATCTGAACTAGTTCAAAAATTCATAGGAGAAGGAGCTCGATTGGTAAGAGAAATTTTTAATTTAGCCAAAGAAAAAGCCCCTACAATATTATTTATTGATGAATTAGATGCTATCGGCTCTCAGAGACTTAAAATAGCGACATCAGGTGATAGAGAAGTTCAAAGAACTCTAATGCAATTATTAAGTGAATTGGATGGTTTTGAACAGAGAGGAGATGTAAAAATTATTGGTGCAACAAATAGAATTGACATTTTAGATCCTGCATTACTGAGACCTGGACGGTTTGATAGAATGATAGAGTTTCCTATTCCAGATGAAGCAGCAAGAAGAGCAATATTTAAAATTCATACTAGAAAATTGTGCGTTGAAGAAAATATTGATTTCACTAGATTAGTGAATTTAACAGAAGGAGCTACTGGAGCTGATATAAAAGCAATTTCAACAGAAGCGGGAATGTTTGCTATTAGAAATGATGCAGAAGTCATTGTGAATCAAGATTTTATTGATGCCGTTGAAAAGGTCATGAAGAAAGCAAAAGATAAATATATCGAATCAAGGTTATACTCTTAACAATAGAAAATGTAAATCAATTTCTTTTTTATAATTTCTTTGCTTTTTTAATGTATAAAATTCTTTATTTATTTAATATAAAATGGGAAATGACCTTTTAGTAGGATTAAGGCAAATTAAAGCAATTTCAGATTATCAATTTGGTACAATTATAACTGATATTTTGTTAAAAGATATAGAAAATATTCGAATTGAAAGATCTCGAACTACAAATAAAATTAGATATATTTATTATAAAAACGAGTTAATCCTTACTTTACGACCTAATAATGGCTTTTTTACATTAAGCCTGAATTCAGCTAAAAAGATAATCGATAAAACATTATCTCCAAAGTTAAGAGTTGTGGTGTTAAATGAAATTTCGGAATTTATAAAGAAAGGGAGGAACGTATTCTGTAAGCATGTTGTTGATATTGATGACGAGTTGAGACCTTCAGATGAAGTAATTGTTGTTAATCAAAATGATGAGTTATTAGCAATAGGAAGATTAAAATTGCCAGTAGATTATGTTAAATCATTTTCGAACGGAATTGCTGTAAATGTTCGAAAAGGAGTTAATAAATCATAAATTTAAATTGCTAATCATTATATTATTAAATAAAAATAGATTTTAAGGTGAAGACTTTGGTAAAATTGCCAAAAGAGATGCAGGATAAAATAAAAAGCAAACCTAAGCGTCCATCAGCAGTAAAAAAGAGAGAAGGGACTCAATATGGGTCAAGACAGATGCGAAGAAGAATGCAACAACAAGGTATTGATATGGATCAAATAGATGCAACAAGGGTTATAATTGAAGGAGTGGAAAAAACTCTAGTTATCGAACAGCCTGAAGTTGTTCTGATGAAACACGCAGGTCAGGAGATATATCAGATTATTGGACAAGCAGAAGAGGTTTCTCCAGAGAATCTCACAGTTGTTCCAGAAGGAACTGCTGAGGATTTGGAGGAAATAAGTGAGTCAGAAGTTAAACCTACGATAACTCAAAATGACATTATGCTGGTTGCTGCTCAGGCAAATGTTGATGCAAAAGAAGCGGAATCAGTATTGAAAGAATGCAATGGGGATATTGCGAAAGCAATTTTATTCCTAAAGAATAGGTAATAAGAGATTTATGATTTTATAAATTGAGAAATGATAAAAATTAAGTATTATCAAATTTTTAATATTCAAAAAGAAGTTACTTTGATAAGGCATGTCTAAAGTTAAGAAAAAGCAGATCGAGACCCAAAAAGCCATTTCCGAAGCAGATATTAAATTTGAGCAGATTATTCGATTTTCTGGGTGGATCTTTATATTAGCTCTTGGAGCTATTTTAGGAGGATGGCTGGTTCTTGATTATGTTTTAAATATCATAGAGCTAAATTTAAATCCTATGACTTTTAGTATTATTATATTTACCGGAACTAATTCAGCCATTAGTTTTGGATTAGCTTCCAAAATAAAAAGTAACCGCGATAAGAAGAAACAGCTATTCTTGGATTGGTTAATTGCAGAATTTCTTTTTAGCATGGTTGCAATATTTGCTGTTGCAGCTTACCAGTGGTAGATTCTACTTGTCTTTTCACTTCAAAATGTCAGAATTGTTGAGAATAACTTTTAGTTATTTATAATCTTCTCTTGCAGGATTAAAAACATCAATAACTTCAGTATCCTCCAAAACAGTGGCACCATGTTTTTCATTGGATTGAAAAATATAACAATCTCCTTTATTTGCTATAAATTCACCATTTTCTGTAATAAACCTGAGTTTTCCTTTTATTACATATCCAATCTGGTGTTCTTTATGGTTATGGAGTGGGAGTTTGGCTTTTTTTTTGAGTGTAAAATGGCACAACATTAGTTTATCATTATATAACATAGTTTTTCGATAAATTCCGTTTAAAAGCTCAATTGGTTCGATATTTTTCTTGTTAATAACATTTTCAGTCATAATAAAAATATTTTAGAAAGTCAATTTGATAAATTTTTTTGTTTAAATAATTCTAATAATTTACCTTAATAAGATTTCAAATTCCAAGATTTGTGAGAAGTATTAATAATGCCGACAAAATTTGCTGTAAATGGAAAATTCCACGATAATAAATTAGAAATCGAAACGAGTCCAAATAATTATGTATTTTTTATTAATTTAGATAACCAACAGATAAACTTGGAAATGTGGAGTTAATAAAATAAGTTTAAATTGGAGAAACAAATAAATTTTTATATCAAAAGAGGTAAAATATTAACGATAATAAAGAATTGATAATACTCTTAATTCAGTTCATGCTCCCGACAAAATTCAAACTTATGCAAAGCCATATATTATCGTTCTTTATCGTTAGAATTTAATAAAATGTAAAAAAGAGTTGTTTAATAGTGGTATTGGTATCAGATCCTAAAGCTGGTAAAGAAAAAGAAATTAAAAAAAAAAGACGGAACTATTTAACAAAATTATTACCTCAAGTTTTTAGAACTGAAGGAGATGTTGCACCTTTTGATCCTTCGAAAATAGAGCAGAGTTTAGTCAGAGAAACTGGTTTGAATCACAAATCAGCTGATAGAATTACTGAGCTAGTTGTCAGACGTATCATTTCTTCGGGCATTAAATTTTTATCTGGACCCCATATTAGAGAAATTGTATGCTCGATTTTATCAGAACAACATTTCGAAGAAGAAAGAAAGATATATACCAGAATAGGTATGCCATTAATGGATTATGAAGCTATTTTAGAATATGGTGTGGATGAAAATGCAAATCAAGATATGAATCCTGAAAGTATCCATCATTGGGCAGCAAACAGGATATCGGATGAATATGCTTTATTAAGAATTTTAGATTCAGAAGAAGCACATGCTCATTTATTCGGGGATCTTCATGTCCATATGCTTCGTTATTTCGATTTACGTCCATTCTGCCAAGAATGGGATCCACGAATGATTCTTGAAAATGGCTTACCTCCAGTAGAAAGTTGGGCTCATTGTAGTAAATCTGGACCAGCAGGGAGTTTAAGAGTTGCTGTTACACACTTAGCAAAGTGGTTAGGGATAATTCAAGGTGAATTTAGTGGTGGACAGGGGTATGATTATATTACCACTTTTTTAGCACCGTATGCTCGAGGTGTTTCTGAAAGAGAAATTGAACAATCAATGCAATGTTTGATATTTGAAACTAATCAAATTTTTGCGGCAAGAGGAGGCCAAGTACCATTTACCTCAATTTCTTGCACCCCTACTGTCCCTGATGGTTTATTAAATATACCTGCTATTGGACCTCATGGTAAAATAATAGGATCATATGGGGATTATAAAGAAGAATGCCTTAGACTTTTTGATGCTTTAACTGATGTTTATATCCAAGGTGATCATAACGGAAAGCTATTTGCCTTCCCAAAACATGAGATCAAGATTAAAAAAGAATGGCTTAAAGAATTTGAACCATCTTATTTAAAAATCATGGAAGAAGTTGCATCCATGGGAACTCCTTACTTTCTTAATATGTGCCCAGAATGGATGCCAGATGAGATACATAGCCAATGTTGTAGAAAATTTTTAAGTGGAAATCAAATTATAGAACAATGTATTCTTGATCCAGAGAAAAGGAATAATGCAAATATATGGGAAAATTATGTTACTATTGGTTCCCTCCAAAGCGTGAGCTTAAACCTTCCTCGTTATGCCTACCTTTCTAAAAACGAAGATGATTATTTTTCAGTTTTGGATGAGAAAATGGAACTTTCTGCAAGAATATTGAGGAAAAAATGGAATTTAATGAAAAAACGACTAAAAACAGGACACTTACCCCTATGTAGTGGAAAAATTAATGGTGAACCTATTTTTAAATTAACTGATCAGAACCTTTCTATAGGATTTACAGGTTTAAATGAAGCGGTGAAAAGTTTAACTGGAGATGAATTACATGAAGACAATAGGGCATATAAGTTGGGTAAGAAAATATTAAATTATATGATCGCAAAGTGTAATACAATGACAGAAAGAGATAATAAATATTATTCACTCTGGGAACAACCTGCTGAATCTAGTTCTGGACGTTTTGCTCGATTAGACTTAATGCATTTTCCTAAAAAAGCTGTCGTTCAGTCATCTGGCAAATCAGCTTATTATACCAATTCTGATCATTTTAGATATGATGCTAAAATCTCATTATCGGAAAGAATTATGAAACAAGGTGAATTTCATCCGATAGTAAATGGGGGGGTTATTACTCATATTTGGCTTGGAGAACAAAAACCAGATATATATGGCTTATGGGAACTTACAAAAAGTATCTGCCTTAATACAAATACCGCATATTTCGCATATTCACCAGATTTTACTTATTGTCTTCAATGTAGAAAGATGTTTCGAGGGGGAAGTTTTACATGTCCCCAATGTCATTCTGAAGATGTAAAAGTTTATTCAAGAGTTACAGGATATTATAGTGAGGTGAATCGATATAATCTGGGAAAAAAAGCAGAATGGGAAGCACGTCAGCGAGAAAATCCGTTCAATTAAATTTTATTCTTATATTCTTTAAATACTGTCACATATTATTTAAAATATGGTATTAGAGAATTCAATTAATGAAATACAAAATACTGTTGACACTTGGATCCTTGAACACGGTGGATATTGGACACCTTTATCAATGATTAGTGCAATTATAGAAGAACTAGGGGAAGTAGCTCGAGAGGTAAATTCTCTTGAAGGATATAAACCAAAAAAATCTAATACATTTAATATAAATCTTGGCCAAGAAATCGCAGATCTCTTATTCTCTATTATTTGTCTTGCTAATTTTTATAAAATCGACTTGGGAAAAGAGTTTAAGGAAGTAATCAAGAAATATTCTGGAAGAGATTCAAATCGATTTCTAAAATTTAGAAATACCTAACAAAAGAATTAATATTGATTATTCATTTGAAATCTGTAAAATTATAATTGACAAAATTTTTTATTTATGTGAATTAAGAAGAAAGGATCATCCTTAATAAAATGTTGAAAGAAGGATTAGAAAAGGAAGAAATACTTGAGATACTCGAAGAAAAATTAAGAAAGGATATTTCATATGATACAGGATCAATTTTAGGGGCAATGTGTACAAAACCCCTTGAGTTAGGAATTGAAGTCTATATGAAGTTTATTTCTAAAAACTTAGGAGATCCTGGTTTATTTTTAGGAACAGCAGCATTAGAAAAAGAATTGATAACTGAAATTGGAGAACTATTCGGAGGAAAAGATTTAATAGGCGCATTTACTTCGGGTGGCTCTGAAGCAAATCTAATTGCATTGAGGACTGCTAAGAGATTAAGATCTGACATAAAAAATCCTGAAATTGTATTATCTAAATCTGCACATATCTCGTTTGATAAAGCTGCTGATTTGCTTGGTATAACTCTTCGAAAAGCTAATTTGAAAGAAAATTATGAATTAGATTTAGACCATTTTAAATCTTTAATAAATAAAAACACTTGTGGCGTTGTAGGGATTGCTGGAACCACACCGTTAGGTTTAGTTGATGCTATTGAAGAAATTGGGAAATTAGTTGAGGAGAAAGGAATATTTTTCCATGTAGATGCCGCATTTGGGGGTTTTGTATTACCCTTTTTGAAGATCCTAGGTTTTCAAATACGTAATTGGGATTTTTCTGTTAAATCTGTAGATTCAATAACAGCGGATCCACATAAGATGGGTATGGGGATTATTCCTACCGGTGGGATTTTCTTAAGAGATAACACAATTCTTAAAAAGACAGGATATGAAATCCCTTATTTAGCTGGTGGTAATTTTAAACATCTTCATTTAGTCGGTACGAGATCAGGTGGAACTGTAATCGCCTTTTGGGCAATAACTCGAGCTTTAGGTGTAAATGGATTTGTTAAAATTGTAAAAAAATGTATGGATAACACAGAATATTTAACTAAAAAATTAAAGAAGATTGAAGGAATTAGGATAATTTGCAAACCAGAGATGAATATAGTTGGAATTACAACTGAAAGTGGAGAAAATGTACGCAAATTAGATAAAAAATTACGTGAAAGGCAATGGATGGTTGGAAAATTTGAAGATCTTAATTTATTAAGGATTGTAGTAATGCCGCACGTTCAAAAGATGCATTTAAAAAGGTTTTGTAATGACTTAGAAAGTATTGTTAAACTAATATAAATTTTCTGTATTTAACTATTTAATTATTTTAGAGATCTTCTCTACATTTCTAATTGTGCTATACACTTTAATTCAAATTTAAATTTTAATTAATTCTAATGAATTCAATTAATTTTTTAATAGAATCTAATACTTCAAATATTAGGACCAATAAAAAAATATATTTAGTAATCTTTATTATTTAATATTTAGTAATGATTTGATAAGGAGTTTAACTTCTTACTGTTTGATTTGAAATATGGGGAAAGAGAAAAAAGCACCTAAGATAAAGACAACTCGGTATTTTACTAAAAGTTGCTCAAAATGTGGATTTGAGTACCCTAATTGGTTTACTAATTGTCCTAAATGCGGAGCAGCATGGAATGAGATGGAAGCAAAAGCAGCTTCTACATCTCCAGAATCACAGAAAAAAACAATCAAAATCGTAGTAAAGATTACTGAGGAAGATTTTAGTAAAGCAATATTAAGTGTAAACTTAATTTTCAGTGCGGATCAAGGGAAGTCGTGGTATCAAATGGAAATGGATTCTAAGATGGATTATTATCTGGCAGAAATTGCTGAAATTCCCGCAGGCGCAGTAGTAATATATTATATAGAAATATTTTTAGAGAATGGAGAAAAAATTATTGAAAATAATGAAAATAAATATTACTACTACAATGTTGGAACATCATTAGGAGAACCTGAGGAAAAACCTTCAAATATAGAGAGAAAAATGATGAAGGAAAAAATCAATGAATCTGAAATTAATCCTCAACAATATACTCTTGAATCAAATGAACCTCAAAAACCGACAATAAATGTTGCTAAGCAACCAATCAAAAGGTCGAATTTATTATCGCATGAACCCATTAAAACCTCTGTTAAAAATCCACCTTCAGGATCTAAAACAAGTGATTTAACTATTTTTGGTAAACCTCAAACAAAAATCGATCCTGATTTAAAAGTGTGCTCTTATTGTAATTCTAAAATAAAGAAGATATGGAGTATTTGTCCCATTTGTGGAAAAAATATATGAATAAACAAATATAAATAGTTATTCTAATAGTATTTTTAATGAAATCCTTAAAATAAAACTTGATGTTATAGTTGAGCACCACACTTATTACAGAATTGATAATCAGATGAAAGACGTGCTCCACATTGCTTACAAATTATAATTTCTTTATTTGAAGTATGCTGTTGAGCAGTCTGAATTTGTGGGGCTGGCTGTAATGGTGTAAAGCCACTAGGTTTGCTTTCTATATCAGCAACATTGGGGATTATCCTAAGGTTGGTTTTTTCTTGAGTAGTTGTTTCTTTTGTAGCTGAAAAGGGTACAAAAGGAGTTGTTGAATCTTTTACTGTTTCACCACCCTTTTGTGTTAAGGCTTGAAAGAGTGAAGGTGTACTAGATGGTTCTTGCGCGGAAGTAGTAGGTGACATAGGAATAGCTGGTATGGCTTCAACAGTTTCAGCTTTATACTTTTTTTCTTTTTTGGATTTTTCCTTTTTTTCTTTTTTGACTCTTTTCGTTTCTTCTTTTAAAATCTGTTGTTTCTCCTTTTCTTCTTGAAGTTTTTTCTCTTTTTCTTCTTTTTTCTTTTGTTTTTCTAGTTTTTTCCTCTCTTTCTTTGAAATATCAGTGGGAGGCATATAATCCATAAGAGAATCAGATTCTGTTTGAACATCTTCTTGAGTTGTCAAAAATGGAGTTGATGGTTGAGAAGGACTTGCATTAGGGAGAGAATCTTGAAAAGATTGAAAACCTTGAGGTGCTGGTGCAGGAACAGGAACATTTGAGGAGAAAGGGACAGCTTTGGGTTTATATGTAGTACTACTTATTTGATCGCTCGAGATTTGTTCTTCAGCAATTATTTCATCTGGAGTTTTGAATTCAAAATCTATAGAACCTTCAACTTGATTTCCACTTTGCGGTTTAGGAATAGGAATTTCTGGTTCAAATTCATCCTCTAATGTGGAGCTAGGTTTTAGTTTTTCTGGAATGGGAGGTATTTCATATTCAAATTCAGGTTCTTCTTGAAAGGATTGCTCTGGTTTTTGTTGTTTTATGGAAATAGGTTCTGGAACTGGGGGAGCAGCATACTCAAAATCTGCTTCTGCATTAGTAGGTGTAGATATTACTGTCTCAGAGGTTGTCACTGGAACATGACCGGGACTATAGACAACACCATTGGATATAAGCTGATCTGGTACACCAGATCCAATCATTAAACAAGCAAGAATATAAAAACAATCACCAACACCCTCCCCTGTTTTAGCAGAAGTTTCCATATAAAATAAATTGAAAGCATTAGTAAACCTGTTAATTTCTTCCAAAGAAACTGCCCTCTGATCCATTAAATCACTTTTATTTCCTACAAGTAGTAAAGGAATTTCAATTTTTACATTAGTTCTAACTTCCTCAATCCATTGAGGTAGATGATCAAAACTAGAAGAATTTGTGAGATCAAAAATTAACAATGCTCCTAGCGAACCACGATAATACATAGGTCTAATAGAACTGAACCGTTCTTGCCCTCCTGTATCCCATATTTGTAATTTTGCCCTAATTGGACCTTCATTTGCATCGATATTAATTGTCTTGACGTGGAAATCCACACCGATGGTCATTTTATAATCCTCAGTGAAAAATCCTTTTGAGAATCTAAGTGTGAGAGCTGTTTTACCAACACCCCCATCTCCTACTACAATAGACTTAAAAAGATAATCGTATTCTTCAGCCATTATAATTCCACTAGTAACATTTTACATATTTATTATTCTTTTAATTTTCTAAAAAGTTCAAGCTTTTATATATTATTACTATAAATACAAATTTATAATTTTATTTATATTTAGAAAACAGAATTTCGTAATTTTACTAGTAAATAGATGAGTTATTGGGGAATTATTTTTTTTTACTATTCCTTAATGTTGTATAATACACAGCAAAAAATTACAAGAAAAGCATAAAACTTTTTATGATAATAAATCTTTATTCCTAAACGATAGTCAATGATTCTATAATATTTTAGAAAGGGAATATTGATGTTAAGAAAAAGAACAAACAAACCATTTCTTCAAATCGCGTTAGATTTAGTAAATTTACATAGAGCTTTACAGATTGCTGAAGAGGCTGTTAAGGGCGGAGTTGAATGGATTGAAGTTGGCACACCTTTAATTAAGTCTGAAGGAATGAATGCCGTTAGAGCCATACATAAAAAATTTCCGAGTAATATATTAGTAGCAGATATGAAAACCGTAGATGGAGGATCCGCAGAAATTGAAATGGCTGCCAAATCTGGTGCAAATGTAGTACTAATGTTAGGAGGTAGTGATAATGCATCCGTTACTGAAGCAATACAAGCTGCAAAACAATATGGTGTAATGCTAGGATGTGATACCATAGATATTCCCGAAGAAACTATAATTGAGCGAGCATTGGAGTTAGAAGAACTAGGAGTTGACATGATTTGCTCACATGTAGGTGTAGATCAACAAGTTATTTATGGTGGAGAAAAAACACTTGAAGTCGCGAGTAAGCTTAAAGAAAAATTAAATCCTAATACTTGGTTAGGAATAGCTGGTGGAATTAATAGTGAAACAGCAGCGAAAGCGAAGGAAATAGGAGTTGATGTAATAATTGTAGGGGGTGCACTCTACAAAGCTGAAAGCCCAGAAGTATCGGCAAAAAATATAATAAAAGCAATTGAATCTACACAACCTATTAAATCAGAATTATTTAAGAAATATGATGAATCTCATATTAGAGATGCATTTATGATGGTATCCTGCCCAAATATTTCCGATGCTATGCACAGATCCGGGGAGATGCAGGGATTAAAACCAGTTTGGATTGGTACTGAAGAAGAACCTTTGAAATTCGTTGGACAAGCAGTTACAGTGAGAGCCTATAATGGAGATTGGAGTAAACCCGTTGAAGCTATTGAAGTTGCGAATGCAGGAGATGTGATAGTAATTGATGCATGTGAAGGTAGAGATGCTGTTTGGGGTGAACTGGCTTCGTGGAGCTGTAAGGTTAAAGGTATATCTGGAGTAATTATTGACGGAGGAGTTAGAGATATTGATGATATTAGAAAAATTAAATTCCCCATCTTTGCCAGGCATTTTACTCCAACTGCGGGTGAACCTAGAGGTTTAGGGGAAATTAACGTCAGCATTATTTGTGCAGGAAAAAAAGTGGATCCTGGAGATTGGATCGTAGGTGATGATTCTGGTGTAATAGTAATTCCAAAAGTTAAAGCTCAAGAAATGGCTAATCGAGCAATCGATGTTTTGGAGAAAGAAAATAGAATTCGTGAGGAAATTAAAAGAGGATCGACACTTTCAGAAGTTATGTATTTAAAAAAATGGGAAAAACAAAAATAATCCAAGTTTACTCATATTACTTGATAATATTTTTTATAAAAGAATCATATAATTTTTTTACATGTTTCAGTTAGTAGGTGATTAATATAGTGGATCCTAAAGATATTGATTTTTATTCAATGGGATTTGATTTTATAGAAACAAAAAGTATGTTTGTTTCTGATTTTAAAGATGGTAAATGGGATGAAGGTAGAATAGTACCTTTTGGAAATTTTGAAATTTCTCCTGCTGCATGTGTGCTAAATTATGGACAAGGGATCTTTGAAGGGATGAAAGCATTAAGAGCAAAATCCGGAGAGATCGTTTTATTTAGACCAGGTGAAAATGGGAAAAGGTTTTCTCAAAGTGCCAAAAGAATGCTAATGCCGGAGTACGATGTTGATAAGTTTATCGATATAGTAAAGAAAGTAGTAAAAGCTAATGAAGGCTATATTCCACCATATAATAGCGGAGGTGCATTATATATTCGTCCTATGCTGTTTGGGAGTGGCCCTACTTTGGGAGTAGCTTCCGCAAAGGAGTTCAAGTTAATAATATTTACAGTTCCAGTTGGACCTTACTTTCCAGAGGGTTTTAAGGGAATTGATTTAGAAATTTCAGAAAAATATACAAGAGCAGCACCCGGAGGAACTGGATCGACAAAAACTATCTGTAATTATGCTGGAACGATGTTACCCGCTAAAGAAGCAAAATCTAGAGGATTTGCCCAAATAATATATTTAGATGCAGTTCATATGGAGTTCATCGAAGAAGTAGGTGCAGCTAATTTTTTTGGATTAATAGATAATAAACTTGCAACTCCTAGAAAGTCAGGTACAATTCTTGAGGGGATTACAAGAGATACGGTTTTAGATATTGCTTCAGAAAAGCTTGGGATTGAAGTTGAAGAGAGAGATATCTCATATAAAGAGGTGTTTGATGAGAAATGTACTGAAGTGTTCTGCACAGGCACCGCTGCCGTTATAACTCCCATCGCTTCAGTATCTTTAAAAGATAAGAAAAGAATTTTTAATAATAGGAAACCTGGAAAAATTACAACGCAATTATATGATTTGTTAACAGGAATCCAAAGATTAGAAATTGAAGATGAATTTGGATGGGTTGTTAAGATCTAAATAATTGAATTCAGATTTAATTTAATAATCTCGCCACCAAGTTGTGAAATGCTTTTTTCACATTATTTCCTGTTTTTGATGAAATTTTTAGATAATCTATTACATTCTTATGATTTTGTATGATTTCTAGGACATAATCATCAAAAATCTGAGTATCACTTTGACTTATCATATCACTTTTATTACCTATTATAATTGCGGGGATATTACCAAAATCTTTCAGTGTTTTAATCCATTTTTCAACACCTTCAAGAGTATTGAAACGTGATAGATCGAATAAGACAAAAGCTGCGAGAGAACCATTCACAAAATCATTTAATAGTTTTTTAAATTGATTTTGACCCGCAAAATCCCAAATTACTAAATTATATTCATATCCATTAAGAGCAACATCTTTTGAAAAAAAATCTACTCCTTTAGTTAATTCACTATTCATATCGAAGTTATCATGGATTAATCGGTTGAGGAATGAAGTTTTTCCAACACCCCCATCTCCAGAAACAATGATTTTAATTGTTTTTTTCATTTTAATGTAGACTATTTTAATTCAAATTTAAAAAAGTACAACAAAATTAGTTTTCCGTAATAGTAGAACATAAAAAAAGTTTTTCATAACTGAGGGTGAATCTTTATCCTACTAGTTTAAAAACAGGTTTTAATATTGATCTACTGTATTCTGAGGAGTTGTGAACTTCCTGTGCTAATTAATTCACCCTCCCCATCCCAGACTTTCGCTTTACAGAAAAAAATATTTTTTCCACTCTTTATACATTTGGCTGTTGATATAATCAATCCTTGTGAAATTGGCTTAAGATATTCAACTTGTAAATCGATAGTTGTTATATATCCTTCAGGGTAAATTAGGGATAACGCTGCGCATGCGCATGAAGAATCGATTAAAGATGCGATAACGCCTCCATGTATCATACCATTCTGTGTTAATTCTTTTCTAACCATTATTTCGAAGGTTGCTTTCCCATTACCTATATCTTGTAGTTTAAGGCCTAATGCTGAATAGAAGGGAATTCTTTGATAAAGAATTTTTTTTAGTTCTTCCATACTATGTATATTTTGGGTTTGAAATTAAATATTTCTTTATGAGCTTTAGCTATAAAGA
>JBHLRJ010000005.1:29103-56251 GCA_048882645.1 Candidatus Thorarchaeota archaeon | reverse complement strand
GTGAGCATGGCTCCTGATTGAGATATCATGGCAATCCCTCCTTCTTTAGGAGTTTCAGCAGCAAATGATCCATTGTAATTAAGCCCTATAAATCCTAGACAATTGGGTCCTAGAATTCTCATTTTATATTTTTTACTGATTTTAATTAGTTCATCTTCGCGTATGACGCCTTCTCCTCCAATCTCCTTGAATCCTGCTGAGATTACTATTAATCCCTTAACGCCTTTTTTACCACACTCTTCTGCTGCTTCATTTACAAATTTACTGGGGATAACAAAAACCGCGATATCTATCTCCTCTTGTACATCTAATACACTCTTATGACTTGGAAGATTGCATATTTCTTTTGCCCTTGGATTTATTGGGAAAATTTTTCCTTTATATCCCGAATCGATAATATTATTTAAAACAATGTTCCCTACTTTACCCTTTGTATCACTTGCGCCAATAACTGCGATGCTTTTGGGATTAAAGAAAAAGGAGATATCTTTTTTAGCCATTTTTGTATCTAAAGTTAATTCTCTTTCTCTGTTATTTATAAAGTTTTATAATCGTAATTCCTTTTAAACTTTTCACAGATTAATTTCTATAAGAAATATCATAGATAAAGAATAAAACATACTTTTCCTTTTATTTATACATGACTAGGATTGCAATAGTTACAAACAAGGGAATTATAAACATCAATCTTTTTGACAAAGAAGCTCCATTGACGGTTGCCAGTTTTCTATTTTTAGCTCGACAGGGTTATTATAATGGTCTGAAATTCCACAGAGTTATTTCACAGTTTATGATCCAAGGAGGCTGCCCCACAGGAACCGGTTATCATGGACCAACGCAAAGAGGAATTAAATCATTTCCATATCAAGGTGAGAACATTCCTTATCCTTTTAAAGATGAGTTCCAATCGGGGAAAAAATTCGATAAACCAGGACTTCTAGCCATGGCAAATTCAGGACCAAATACTAATGGATCTCAGTTCTTCATAACACACGTACCAACACCACATCTGAATAATAACCATACAATTTTTGGGGAAGTTGTAGATCCTATTGCTGATCAAAAAATTGTGAATTCTATTGTTCAAGGAGATGTAATAAAAGAAATTCGAATCATGTAAATTTAGAATTTATTTTAATTTTTTTTTAAATCTATTTTTAATTAATCAATTACCATCTCTACTCACTTACTATACTAAATATTTAAAGATGGTAGCGATATTAATATATTTGAACCTTGTAATTTTTATCATAGATTAAATTCATTAGGTGTATAAATTATGAGTAAGGACTTGAAAGACTTAATTGATACAATAGAAAAGGAGACTAAAACGAGATCAGAATTAGATTCTATTATAAAATCGTTGAAAGAAGAGATCAATCGGTTGAAATTTACTATAAGAGAACAACAACTATTAATTGAAGAACAAGGAGATCAAATAAGCTTTGCTCAAAGTGATTTACCGAGTGAAATGAATATACTTAAAGATTTGATCATTTCCCAAAGAGGAGATTTGGCAAAGAGAGATGAAAATATAGATAGATTAAACAAAAAGATTGATGAACTCACAGAACAAATGGAAAACTCTAAAAAAAAAGTTTCAATGCCGCAATATAATGAAGAACTACTTGAAGCTCAAGAATTGATCTTAAAATTATCAGAAGAACGAGATGATTATCAAAATCAAATTGAAGATTTAAACAGACAAATTCAGAGTCTAGAATCAGAAAAAAATGAACTAAACGAATCCTATCAAGCACAGAAAGAAGAAAACGAAGAAATGGTGAATATTAAGAGGTTGAACTTTCAACTGATGGAGGAGAATGGCTTGTTACGGAATGAATTAGAATCATTAAAAACACAAATGCAAGAGCGAATCAATACTGCTACTTCTGAAGAATTGAAATTAGCAACTAAAAAGATTGGAAGATTAACATCACAAATTCAAGATTATGATGCTCAATTAACCAACTTACAGAGTGAATTAGAAACTAAAAACACACTATCGGTAGATCTCATAGAGAACACAGAAGCTTTAGAAGTAGCAAACAATAAGATTGAAACTTTGACCTCACAGATTAGAGACTATGATGCTCAATTAAGTTTTTTACAACGTGAATTTGAGAAAAAAAATCAGGAGTTTGAAAAGTGCTCAGAGGAAATTGAAGACTTAAATTATCAAATATCCACTTATCAAAAAGCAAATGAGAATCTCAATAGTCTCCTCTCTGATCTTCAAAAGAAGAAACTATATGAGAAAGAGGAAGACTTATCGACTCATTCTATTGCCTACGATTTTCCATTATTATATCAAGTCTCACTTTTTAAGAGAATATATAATCTCTTAGATGATGCTAATAAAACAACAATAATTAATACACTTATTAAGGATTTGAATAATCCAAAAAACGATATTAAAAGGAATGCTCTAAGAATATTAAGTGCAATAAAAGATAAGAAAGTGTATGATGCATTCTTAGATTTGGTTCATGATGAAGATTGGTTAATTCGATACAATTTAATAAAAGCCTTAAGAAATTCTGATTTTGAACCTGATGATTTTAAAGATTTGCTGAAAATCCTTTCGAAAGATACAGATGTAGATGTCCGAGAGCTTGCAATAAAAGTACTTAATGAAATATTCAAGTAACCTTAAAGTCATATTCCTGCTTAAGTTTAGGTAAATCTCTTTTCACTCTTTTCTTGGAAAGCTGATCTGCCATAAATAATGGTTCTGGTTGCCTGTGTCCTTTCGATGTTGCTAAACAAATTTCTATAGCTGCGTCAATTGTTGTAATATATCCTGAACTAATAAAAACAGGCTTAGAACCATCATTGAGGCATACTGCATACCCCAACAATTCATTATCCCCATCTTTTTTTTTAGAGTTTGGACTATTTGCCAGTATTGGAGTTGTATTACCCTTAAATCTCGTTAATTTCTTCCATTTAGAATACCCAATGTATGGTTTTTTTGCTACTCCAATCGAAGGAATATTCAAAGAAAAACCTAACTGAACCGCTTCACCAAATTTCCTAGGATGGATTATCCCATGACCATCACACATTATAAGATCTGGACTTGTTGGTAATTTCAGAATTGATTTCGCTAATATTCTGCATTCTCTAAATCCTAAAAATCCCGTTTTATATGGAAAGTTAATTGTGTTTCTATAAAATGCTTCGTTCTCTATTGTTTCCTCTTCAATATCCCAGAGAACAGCACATCCAATACCATACTCTGTATTTCCCCTTCTATAATAAGAGATATCTACTCCTACAATTGTTTTAACATCCTTAATATTTTTTACTTGATTTGGTTCTTGATTGCTATGAATTATCTGTTTATATTTTTCCTGAAGTGATTTTGCTTGTGCTAATGAATAATCATCTCTTAACAATTCATGTAATAGCATTTTAAATCTGGTCCTTGAAATGTCTTATGTAATATTAAATTCAGATTTCTTATTATTATTCTTAATTTGTTAAGAACCTTAATCCATTTGTAGTTATAAATAAAAGATTTAATTAGTATTAGATTTTTATTCTCCTTAGATTAACACTCAAACAAAATTGAGGAGATTCATGATTGAAAATTGCTGTAAGTGGCAAAGGCGGCGTAGGAAAAACTCTTATTGCTGGAACATTAGCTAGAATGTTTGCACGCGATGGATTTCAAGTTTTAGCAATTGATAATGATTCTGCAATGAATTTAAGCTATACATTAGGAATAGATTCGGAAGCTAAAGAAAAAATTGTGCCAATCTCAGAAATGAAAAATCTAATTAACGAAAGAACTGCTATTGGAGAACCAGGTGCGGGAGCGTACAACATAAATCCTGAAGTTTCAGATATTCCTGATAAATATAAAGTCGCTGGTCCAGATGGGCTACAACTCCTCGTTCTTGGTTCAATTGAAGAGCCACAAACTGGATGCCTCTGTGCTGAAAATGCCCTAATTCGTACTCTTTTATATAATTTGTTTGTTAAACGAGATGAAGTTGTTATCGTTGATTTTGAAGCGGGATTGGAGCATTTAGGAAGAGGAACGGCTAAAGGAATAGATGTTATGTTAGTTGTAACCGAACCCTCCCAGAAATCGTTAGATTTATGTAAGAAAATTATCGATTTATCCAAAAAGTTGGGAGTTATAAATGTTTATCTTATTGCGAATAAAGTTAATGATGAGTCTCAAACTGAAATAATCAATACCCGTATTAGAGATTGGGAAGTTCCCCTCTTTCATTCGATTCCCCTTGACCCTGAAATTGGGAAAGCAGATCTAAATGGGATATCTCCCATTGATTTTAATACAGATTCAAAGGGCATTCAATCCATAAGAAGTTTGTATCTAAAACTTAAGAAATTAAAAGCAGAATTGTTTGATTTGTAAAAATCATTAAGAAAGTATTGACCAACCATAAATATTTCTTTGACTTAACACTTTGTTTTAGCTTTTTATGAAGTTAAGAATTTAATAATATCTTTATTTAATCTATGGTACTGGTAATTTCAATTGCTAGATTATAGCTTTTACTATAATATTATTCTATTGACGAACCAGCAACTGGTTGTTTTTGTGTGTGTCATAAATTGAAAAATCCCCCCAACATCAGTTTTATGAATGTGCAATTATTATAGTATTCACTTATATATACTTCAATCTGGTTTGGGATGACAACCTGCCATACTAAGTTAACTTTTTAATTAACAAGAAAAAATAGTTTTTTAGCAATCTATAATACATCAGATAAATCTAAATTCTGTTCTTCAGCAAGTTCCTTCCATTGTTCTATGGCTTCTAATGCATCCTTTTCTTCCATCATCTCAATTGCATATCCTGCATGAACAATCACATATTTCCCAATTTCCGGATTTTGAATTAATGCGATAATTATTTTTTGCTTAATACCGTCAAAGTCAACTAAAGCAGAGTTTCCACTTATCTCGAGAATTTTTCCAGGAATAGCTAAACACATAGTATTTCAATAAACATATTTTAATTGTACACCTCTAATAATATTAAAATCCAAATAAAACTAATCATTCTTCATTATAAGAGCATTCTTTAATTTTAAGTAGAATGAAAATTTTATAATTCTAATAACAATCTCTCGAATTGTTAAATTATTTCAAAATAGCAGAAAATTAAGATATTAAAATGATACTGGAAAAATTAAAACGTTCTCCGAAAGATAAGTTTTTATATATTCTTGCAATCGCTGGTTTTTTAATAGTTCTCTTAGTAGAAATCTTTGTATTTTTGCCAATTGAAGCAGTAGTTCCAACTTATGGAATTTTAGATTATGAATTTGCCTGGAATACAGCTAATGTCCTTATAATATTTTTAACATGGGGACTTAGCGGAATAAATAGCCAAGTCATCGCAATATATTGGGACTTTCTATTTATTGTAGGTTATGTGTTCTTAGCATTTAGTTTGATAGTTCTTGCACTACGAAAATCAGGAGAAAAAATACAGGCATTTGGAAAATATTTTCCGATAACAGCAATATTAACTGGCGTTTTTGATGTAATTGAGAATTCGTTATTATTAACTATGGCAAATAATCCCGGAAATATAACAAGTTCTTTACCCCTCATAGCTTCTTTAAGTGCCACTATAAAGTTTGGTTTGTTATTCGCTGGAATTATTTATTTCGTTATAGCGCTAATTATTATTATAATTAATAAAATCAAGAAAAAATAGAAAAGAAAATTAACGCTACTATCTCTATCTTTTTAATCTTCACGGGAATAAAAAGCGATTAAATCTCCTAGCCAGTTATGAATTTCTACTTTAGATAAACTGTCTAGATTAAATCGCAGACGCCCTAATTCCCTTAATATATTTTTAACTTCTAATGGGACTGACTTATGACACAATTCAAAAAGAAATTCATTTGTTTTTGACACTAAATTCTTTATATCATTGTCCATTGGTTCAAATACTGATTTTTTCGTTACTTGGTCAATTCCCTTATCTAATTCGACAAGGTAATTAATTAACTCAAATAATCTTCCTGTCTCATTTCCTTTAAAGGAAGGATCTACTTGATAATAAAACCCTCTAAAGTCATCAATAGGGATTAACTCCATATACTTGTTATCGATTCTAATGACAGATTTCACATTTTTATAGAGATTTGAGGGAACCCATGTATAAATATCGAAACTCGTTTGAATTTCACTCTGATCAACAACTAATCGAAATTTATGCTCCTCTTTAAAATATCCGAAGGGAATTATTAAAAAATCCAACGAATTCATTGGCATTCTGTTCAAAACTAACTTAAGTTTATCAAAAATATGAGCTTGATCAACAGAATGTCTATAAATATCAAATCTTATCTTTCGAGGGTGAGGTTTATACATATAAAATATAATCCCTTCAAATCCTTGCATATCTAGCTCAATTGAAAAATCGATTACTTGTTGTATAATCTCTCGATTATTAAACCTAATATCTAAGAACATATGATAATAATTTTCAATATGTTGAAAAAACCAAGGAATTTCCCGATTGAGATTATAGAGAACCGTCTTTAAATCACTTCATATGATTGATTTTTATATTCTTAGGTCGGAGAACTAAAAAAACTCCAATGTATTAAAGACTATTCTCTTATTTAAATTTTTCAAATTATTGACTAAATCTAAAAATTTGTCTTGGTTTAACTATAAAAATAAATTAACACTATTACATTATAAAAATTCTTAAAGAGAAGTGATAATATAAATGGACGAAAATCTTGTACCTATGGATCTTCGCAAAAAGTATGCAATTAAAGAGATCCTTTCCATGGAGGAGAAGTATATGATACCTGCAGTCTCTCATTATTACCAAGATCCCATATTGATTGTGGGAGGCAATGGTGCACTTGTAGAGGATAATACAGGCAAACAGTATATTGATTTGTTCTCTGGTATTTGTACTAAGATCACGGGGCACCATCATCCAAAATTTGTCGCAACGCTTAAATGGCAGATAGACCAGCTTATTTATACCAGTACTCTATATTCAACGGTCCCATACGCAGTGTTATCGCAAAAATTAGCTCAGATTGCTCCTTCCGGGTTAACAAAAACCTTTATTTTGAGTAGTGGTTCAGAAGCCAATGAATCTGTCCTATTTATGGCTCGTAAGTATAAAAAAAATCCTTATATTGTGGTATGTACTCATGCATATCATGGAAGAACACAGTTAACACGAGAGATTTCCAGCGCTGGTTGGCGTACTGTGCCTGAAGCTCACCCTCCAGGTGTTCGATTTACTCCATATGGATATTGTTATAGATGTGCTTTCGGAAAAACTTATCCCGCATGTGATACGGAGTGTGCTCGCTATTTACGTGAAGTGATTCGCACTCAAACTAATAATGCTATCGCCGCATTTATAGTTGAACCAATTCAAGGAGTTGGAGGAATTATTAAACCTCCTCCCGAGTTTTTTAATATTACCTATGAAATCGTAAAAGAATATGATGGGCTCTATATTTCTGATGAGGTACAAACTGGATTTGGACGTACTGGAGATCATTGGTGGGGTATTCTTAATGATACAATTGTAGAGCCTGATGCAATTACAATGGCAAAAAGTTTTGGGAGCGGGATTCCTATAGCTGGATTTCTAACACGTCCGGAGATTGCGGAAGATTTTACTACTACAGATTCTTTTTCCACATTTGGAGGAAATCCTTTAGCATGTGCAGCAGCTGTAGCTGTTATTGAGATTATTCAAGAAGAAAATTATCTGGAGAAAGCCAAAAAACTCGGTCAGAATTTTTGGGAACTTCTTAAGACACTTAAAGCAAATCATAAAATAGTCGGAGATATTCGTGGCCAAGGGATGATGTTAGGGATTGAAATTGTTCGAGATCGAGATACCAAGGAACCAGCAACTCAAGAAATGTTAAATGTAATGGAAATATGTCGACAAAATGGAGTTCTTATCGGTAAAGGAGGTATTGACGGCAATGTCATAAGGATACAACCACCACTGGAGCTTACACCTGATCAAGCTAAAGAAGCTTGCAGAGTTCTGGATATTGCTTTTAGTGAAGTAGAACGTACTATGTAGTAATTCCTTGTTGAAGATCGAACATGTTGTACATAAAAAGAAAAAAATAAAAAAAAAATTAAGATTTTTGTAAAAACTATCTATAAATCCATTTTTAATCGGACTCGATGGTATTTAAGTCCTATGTCATCAGGACTAATCCCCATTGCTAAAGCATATAACTCAGTTAAATATAGAACAGGAATGTTATATTCCGTTTCAAATTTCTTAGAAAGATCACGCTGTCGTGTATCAAATTGCTGAAAGCATGCAGGGCAATTTACCACAATAACATCTGCTCCTGCTTTTTTAATACTATCCATCTTCGTCTTTAAATTCTGTAGCCCATGCTCTTCATAGGCATTAGTAACAGCTGATCCACAACAAAGAGCTAA
The DNA here is from genome assembly GCA_048882645.1 of Candidatus Thorarchaeota archaeon. Taxonomy (GTDB): domain Archaea; phylum Asgardarchaeota; class Lokiarchaeia; order Sigyniarchaeales; family SOKP01; genus Loki-b32. The sequence goes on along the minus strand of JBHLRJ010000005.1, from coordinate 47,797 downwards.
TTCTTCATAGTCTACTACCGTAGCACCAGAAGCAGCCACTAACTCTTTTAGATTAGCTGGTCGAAGTGGATCATCAGATTCCATCCATTCTGCGGGTCTCATATAATGGCACCCTGGATGACATGCAACCTTTAATCCACTAAGTGGTTTCGAAATTAGACTCCTGATAGTATCAATTCCAACTTCGTCTTTAAATACATCAACAAAGTGTTTTACGTCAATTGATCCTCTATACTGTTTACCAATTTTTGCTAATTCTGCATTGACCTTGTCCATTTTTAAACTATCATGCTTTAACTGATGTTGTACTCCTCTTAATGTATTTGTACAACCATTACATAAGGATACTATGTTTTTACCTTCTGATTCTGCTAAACAGAGATTGCGTGCGCCTATTGCTAACCATGCATCGTTATCGAATGATTTCATCCCTGTTGGGTCTGGACAACACGAGAATGGTGCTTGTGTTGTCTCAATTCCAAATTTTTCAAAAACCTTTCGCGATGCAGCTTCAATAAACGGAATTCTATTACCAATAGTACACCCCTCAAACATTTTATATTCTGTCATTTTCTTTTACCCTCGATTTATTTTAACTTTTTATCTGAACCCATATTCTTTAATAATGTTTGTACTTCATTTACATTAGGAGCCACTACCGCTGGTAATCCCAATTGCTCTCTTCTTCTTTCAATTGCAGGTTGTGAAGGAATTGCTTTAGCATTCTCAAAAATTGCTTTTGCCTGTGAGTAGATGAAATCTGGTCCCTTACCCATGGCTATACTTTGATTTTTTAAGAAAGTAAAAATCTCTGTAAGCTCTATGCTTTGAGGGCATACTTCATCGCACGTATCGCAAACTGTACAGCCCCAAATAGTCAAATCATCCGCTTCAAGAATTAGATCTTTATAACCTAACAAAGCATTAAGAATATTTTCTCTGGGATTGTATCCACTTGTCGTATAAAAATCAGCTGTAACCTCTGTTACAGGACAATTATCCGCACATCTACTACATTGATAACAATATTTAATTACATCAGGCCCGATATGGTAGTCTAACACTTGTTTCCTAAACTCAAAATCTGTTTCCATTTTTTGTCTCATCCATTTTTTTATTTCGAATGAATTTTTAATATGTAGGCTTTAACCCCGCGCAAGGGCAGTTATACCCAATTTATATTTTTTTTATTGGATATTCATCCTAAGCCTACGTTTAATTCTCGAGAGTAAATCTCCGTGCCCTCTTCATCAACTACTGTGATGTGAGCAGCACATGATAGTCAACAGTCAAAACATCGAACTATCATTTCTAAGAGATTTACCACACCTTCTGGTATATCACTCATCTTTTTTATTCACTTCTGTTTTTAATTTTCAATTTATTTAATCCATGGGTCTGGTAATTTTAAGCCATCTAATGCCTTGTCCTCAAAAACCTGCTTTGCTACATGCATTAATGTCTTTTCAATGCCAGCAATATTGTGATTTGTAGCAACTAAAAGATTTGCTTTCTTACAAATCCCTTCTGCATCCGACCAGATATGGTATAACAATAGACCTCTTGGAGCTTCTACTACGCCCACACCATCTGCTTCTCTTGGTTGAACATCTAATGTTTTACAATCTGGATTTACAATATCTGGATCTTGTAATAAAGTTGCAATCATTTCAATTGATTCGACTAACTCTATTAGACGTGCCCAGTGGTATGCGAATGTGTGGTGTATGATATTTGTTCCTACTTTTGCTCTCATTGCTTGTAATGCCTCATCAGCTAAGGGTGTTGCCATTTTATCCGCAGCATTTATCATAGCTAATGTGTTAGCGCGATAAATACCCTCGGGATAACCAGCTGGCTTGTAATACATATGAGTAGCATAAGAATGCTCGGGGATATGTTCACCTAATACCTCTAAATATTGTTGAGGTGAATAATCAAATTTTTCTCCAGTAGGAGAAACAATTCTAATATCTCCTTCATAGATATCATGAACACCGTTCTTAGTCAAACCTACATAGTATGTTGGTACGACTCCTACATTTGCTACCACGTCCCAATAATCTTCCACAACTTTTAATCCTATATCAACTGTTTTTTTAGTCCATTCTACCTGGTCCTCAATTTGTTTCAAGAACAAATCACGTGCACTCTCATCCATAGGTTTTTTCATTCCACCAACGATAGCACTGATTGGATGGACTGATTTCCCTCCTATTGTGGCGCAAAGCTTCTGCCCGAAGTCCATCATCTTCAGAGCCATTGCACCGACGTCTGGCATTTGATTTATTACATGCACCACATTTCTTAGACTAGGATCTGCCATAGGACCTAATAAAAAGTCAGGTGCAGCTAGTGCATAGAAATGTAAAACATGTGAGGAGTATTGTTTAGCGTTTATCAATAATTTTCTCAATTTCAGAGCAGCCGGAGGAATTTCTACTCCCCATGCAGCCTCTACAGCTTTGGTAGGTGCCAAGTGATGAGGTATTGGGCAGATACCACAAATCCGTGGCGTTATTCGGGGGACATGCTCCGCGTACCTCCCTTCTAAAAACTTCTCAAAAAATCTCGTAGATGTAACATTAAATTCTACATCCTTAACTTTTCCGTCATCTCCTAATACCAATCGTAGACCTCCATGTCCCTCTAATCGAGTTACTGGTTCTACTTCAATTTCTTTTGCCATTTTTTTATATACCTCCTTTTCTTGATGCTAATGTAAATTTTTCAAAAGTACCAATGTGATCTTTAACTTGGGCGAGTAATTCCTCTTTGCTTAAACTCACATTAAATCCTTTGATTACTGTGTCTGCGAATCTCTCTGCTTGATTAACGCCCCAAACAGTCTGACCATAACAGCCAGTACATGGTGCATTAACTCTTATACATAAACCACCGCAGCCGGCCCTAGTAACAGGTCCCATACATATATATCCCTGTTCAATAAGGCAATCATCTTCATTTGGAAGTCCTTCATAGTCCCTCTTTACTCTCGTCATTGTAGATTTACTCCCAATAATTCTTGGACAAGTATCACATACATTTGAAATATCTGTAAAATCAGGATGATTTCTTAGAAAACCCATAAGATTTGTAGCAATTTCTTCTGTACTTGGTGGCAACTTTGCTAAAGGAGTTTCGGGAGCCCCACGTTTTTTGATTTGTTTTAATATGTCTCCAGATAGATCAAATCCTGCCATTAATGGAACACCGAGGAATAATGTTAAGAACTCATAGAGACTTTTCTTATCACCTGAGCTTATGGATTGAAGACTTTTAGCTATCGTACCTAGTTTTGCTGCTCTTGAATCGACTGTTTTTGCAGGTCCAAAGCAACCTACACATGGGTTTCCGCTACTGGTACATTTTAAAGAACATCCTATACTAGTAATTGATCCAAAGCATAGAATCCCTGCATCTAGTAAACAATTATCTTTTATACTACAATCGTTACAGAATGCTAAATCATTCATAGGAAAAGGTTTTTGACCGAGTAAAAATTCTACTGCGCTGACGATTTGTTCGGGCTTTGGAGGGCACCCCGCCATGTAAACATCAACATTAATGACCTCATCAACATTAATTACTTTATCTTGAAATTCAGGTACGTGTTTAGTTGGTATTGTAGGCGTTTCGTTTGTTGCAGATTCAACTTCAGTAAATTTTCTTTTCTTCAGTGTTTCGATATCCCATTGATTAGCCAATCCTGATACGTTTCCATAAGTAGCACAGCTTCCAAAAGCAATAATTAATATGCATTTGTCTCTCATTAATTTAACGTTCTCATAGTCTTGTTTTGTTCTAATAGCACCTTCGATAAACCCTACTAAGATAGATCCAGGGTCACATTGAGCCAGGCTTTCCTGTTTGAAGTCAACTACGGCTGGCCAGTATACAAATTCAAGTGCTGGAAGAACTGGAAGCAACCCCAAATGTGCGTTCAAAAGGGATTGATGACAGCCCCAACAATCACTTAATTGCATAAAAGCTACTTTCACTGCCATTTTTCATCTATTTTTTTAGTTTTAATAAATTGTCAAATTCTTTTTTAAAAAAAAGAATTAATGTTTAAGTTTATGCTGTATGTTATTAAAAAATTTCTGGTTTCGATGGAAGTTAATTTTAAATCAAAACCTTTTTTAAATAACTTAGTATGTAGTAATTGTAAGATTAAAAATTTTAAAATTTTCCGCAACCTTGACATTTCCCATCAAGAAATGCTGCACATTTCTTACAAACATTCCCACAACTCTTTTCGTTGCTATCTCCACTAAAGAGATTAATAGGTATATACTTAGGCTGAACTAAGTCAGATACAAAAATAGTTGCTGAATGCAAAATTCCTTGTTTATTAGTTGGGCCACAATAATTTAAATATCTATGTAATACGTCAACACTTTGCCCTATTATTCCTAAGATCAAATTGTATTGTCCAGTTACATGAGCTAATAAAAATACTCTAGGACAATCCTTATAGGCATTAATTATTTTTTGTACATCTTCAAAGTTGCGCATTTCCATCAATAAAAATAGGGATTTATATTGAAGCTTAGTGGCATTTGTGTTTGCTTGAACCTTAAGAACCTCATTTTCTTCCAATTTTGTTATCCTTTTCGCTATTCCTGTATGGCTCATAGTTTCTGAACCGGACTTTATAACGATTTTTTCCAAGTTTGTTAAACTCTCCCGCCCATCTTTAAACAATGCATTTAATATTTGTCTATCTATATTATCCAATTGCATAAGTGCATTCAAATTTTGACCTATTATTAAGTTAATCTTTATTACCAATTTTTAAAATGTGTCGTTTATAATTAATTTGTATATCAGAGTATTATAGAAGAGATTTGAGCAATTGTACCAATTTTAGAATCCGTTATTTAATTATTTTGAAAATAAGGAGGTTTTTATATCTTTTATTAAATCTAATCATTTTATCTATTTTTAAATAGAATTTTTGTTTTACTATCTACTTTGACTAATATCGGATTATGCCATTAAATTTTATTACTGTATTGACCTTTCAAATTGAAACTATGATTTGTATATTATTGTAAAATGTAACTTAATGACGTTAGATTGTTTAAATTCTTCCGATTCACTAATCCTATCGAATTTTTTTTATATTAGAGTTTCTAGTAATATTATTATGGCATTAGATTTGATTGACAAACAAATAATAACTGCTTTATTTAAGAACGGTCGAGAAAGCTTGAATTCACTGAGTAAAACAATAACTAAGGCAAATCAAGAGACTATGAGTCATGCAGGGATCGCAAAACGAATTTCCAAATTGGAGGAAAATGAAATCCTTAACATTCAAGGAAATTTAAGTGTTCAGAAATTAAACTATAAAGTAATGTTTATTTTGATGGAAATGGAAAGCTATGAGCAGATACAGAAAATCGTTGATGCATATTCAGAATGTCCGAGAGTATTTTTATTAGCTCATGTAACTGGTCAATATAGTTTAATTTTTGGCATTGTTGGTCAAGATTTTGAAGTATTACGAAGATACCTTAATTACTGTGGTCCTACAAATAAAAGAGGAGTGCTGCATTCAGTTACATTATTTACATCCGAGATGTTGATTCCAACGTATCTACCTCTCAATCTTTTTAGTGGCATAAGTAAAGAGCATAAATGTGAAAATGTGTGTAAAGAATGTAGCGCTTTTCTCGATGGAATCTGTGGTGGTTGTGGTAATTTCTAAACATAAAAGTAAATTACAACCATAATTATGAGGTTTTTTATTGATTCAAATTGAAACTAAAATAAATATTACGTCAGAAATTGATACTGAATGAGCGAAATTTATTTAAAACAACGACTTTGCGTAAATATTAAAATTACATCCTTGTTATTATAAATTAAAAATAAAAATAAAAAGTAAATTAAAGAAATTCTTAAGGATTTATACTTATGCTTGGTAATGATATGTATGCGATAAGTGATTATCCAAACCATCAAAAATTGATTTCTTTACCGCCTTCATGTAAATTTATTCTATATATCTTAAAAAGAATAGGACCACTTACTCAAAAAGCTATAATAAAAAAGTCTCTTTTGCCTAAGAGAACTGTGGTATTTTCACTTAAAAAACTACTTGAAGTTAATTTCATAAAAAAATACGCTGATACTAAAGATAAAAGAATAAGATATTATGAGATTCTCATTTAAAAATTCAGAAATTTATTATAGAAGATTTTTTTACAAAAGTATGAATTTCGACAAATATCAATTAAATCTAGTTTGTATCTACTTTATTAGAAGTTTCAAATTGAAACTCGGATAACAAGATTGTTAGATTTCGAAACAAACCGCGATTTGATTGTTTAAATTACCCAAAGTTAGTAATACTTATAAAATAAGTAATGATATTTAAATTTGAAACAATCTACTTAAAAAATCTATAGATTTAAAAATTAAAAAGTGAAATAAATAGTGAACAAAAAACTTTTGCGATTGTCAATTATTTTTTTCTTTGTCATAGCTATTATAGGTACTGTAAGCGCATGGCCTGGTTACTTAACCGAATGGGAAGAGACAGATCATGGTTCATGCCATGCTGGGACCTATACTGAGGCTTCTGGCACATTAACGACCACTTTTAATCCTTTAAATGCTACAACAGCGGTTCTTGATCCTGGTACTCAATTTAATATAACCGTAAATATTTCTGGTTTTACAGCAGCAGCTAATATGTTTGTTTACGTTGGTATCTCAGCTAGAATTGGTGATAATCATGATTTCTTTTTTGGAGTTCACAATGAGTCTGGAACTCTTGAAGCAACGGCATTTGAAGTTGGATTAGACAGTTCTGGGAATTCTAATCATTCAGTTACTCTCGTAGTATATGCTCCGGTATCAGGAGGTACTCACACATTAGTCATTGTTGCTGTTGAAGGTGGAGAATCTTTCGGAACAGTACATCCTTTTAATTATTTAAAAACAGATGTAACCATAACTGTTAAATCGACATCAAGTGGAGGAGGAATTCCAGGGTACGGATTATTCCTCATCTTTGCGTCTGGTCTTGTTGCAGTGATTCCTTTAATCCTAGTTATCCTTCGTAAAAGAAGAAAAATAAGGAGGGGTGAGTCTATTTGAAAAAGAGTAAATCGTTAATGATAGTGATGATAATGGGACTCATGGCTGGTATTATCGGTTATGCTGTGGCACATCCAACTGAAATATTGGGATATGAAGGTGCTTCTCATAGTGGTTGTCATGGATCGGCGGGCGCTGCTTCTTCTGGCACATTTACAGTTAATACTGCAGTTTCAAGTAGACTAATTACTCTCACAGCCTCTATTCAAGGTTTTACTGATGCAATTGATAATAATAGATCAGGAACCTTTTCTATGGGTATTCCTTATGCTCTTGGAGATAACAGAGAATTTGGTTTAGGTATTACACAAAACACAGTTAATGGAGATACAGACTATTGGGGTGTTGGTATATGGGAAGTTAATCTCGATGGAAATGGAAATACAGTAAATCCTCTCAAATTTCGTGTTTTAGCTCCTGAGACTGATGGAGTGTATAATTTAATCCTTGCAGTGATTAATGCTGCAAATACGACTGGAGATGAACAAAGCATCATATATTACCATAAAACCGTAATGGTTACTGTGGCTTCTGGTTCTGTAACAATTGCTTCCCTTGCAATGGTCTTGCCATTTCAGAATGCGTTGTTATACGGAGCTGTGGGGATTATTGGATGCGGTGCGATCTTTTTGATCATCAAACGTAAAAGAAAATAGTTTTGATATGAAAGAATCTAATAAAAAATTCTCAATTTTTTTTTTTATAAGCTTAAATTTTAAATGTAAGAAAAAAATGTCTAAAATGTTAAATAACAATTTGTGCATTTCTATAGGACTAAGTTAGTTCTTTTTTAAATAAAAATAAGATAAGAATAATATAATGATAAGAAAATGGATAAAACTATTCCTAAATTATTGAAGTCGAATTTGTTGTTATTTCTTTCGATAATAATGTTATTGATCAACTTATCCTTAATTTTGGGGTTGACTTCTTTTAACCTTTTAGTATGGAAAGCTAATCGGATTGTATATATAATTTTTTTTTACCATGTATCTGGAGCATGGCTTGCCTATTTTTCATTTGGAGTCAGCCTGATCTCTCATATATTATATTTAAAAAATAAAAAAATGATATGGAGCCTAATAGGAAAAAATAGTATAATTGTAGGAGTTTTTTTTACTACATTTGCTTTAATAACTGGATCTCTATGGTATAATGCCACTAGTGGGGGTTATAGTTCCCGACCTGATGCCTATTGGCAGTGGAGTGATGGTAGACAGACTATGACTTTTGTTTTACTGATCTCATATATTGCGTTTTTAATCTTTAGAAGTATGATTGAAGACAAAGAGAGGAAGTCAAAATTGTCTGCTGCTCTAGGTATTGTTCTGTTTCCCACAGTACCTTTAAGTTATTTTTCAGCAATTATATTTGAATCCTTACATCCATTAATCAATCCAAGTGAACCAACAGATATTTATTGGGATCCAGTTAAAATATTCATGTTGCTATTTAATTTGATAGCTATGACGATATTTTTCATATATGTTGTTAAACAATTAGTAAATTTAGACAAAACAAAGGAAAAGTTAGGTATTATAATACAAAAAAGGTTAGTAGAGGAATGATATAAATGTCAGTTGAATTTCGAGATATTATTACAGTAAGCATAAGCTATACTTTATTTTGGTTAGTTATAATAATATTAATTTTATATCCATTGCTACAAATGAGAAAAACTTTAAAAAGAATTAGAAATTTAGAGAAAAATGCTGAATAGGTGAGTAAATTTGAAAAAATCTAAAATTATTGCGATTGTGAGTATAGTAGCATCAATCATTATAATAGTTACATTGATTACTGTAAATTCTCGTCCATATTTACAAGTATCTCAAGTTGTAGCAGCTCCTTCTAAGTATCAAAATAAACAGATACAAGTTATAGGAATAGTGCAAGGATTCACTGGGGGAAATTTTAACTTAACTGAAAATGAGGATAGCATTTTAGTAGATGTAAGTGGGATTACAGTTCCTGATGAATTAGAGAATGGCATACAAGTAGTCGTAACAGGACACTTTGATTCTTCTTTAATTTTAACTGCAAATCAGATACTCACGCAATGTAGCTGATTTAACTTTAATCATATAAAAGAGTTTGAGAAATTAAAGATAATATTGAAATCATGAGAATTGTGTGAGCTATTAAAAATATAACCTCATAATTCAAACTTGTGATCAAACTTCCCTGTAAAATTTTAATATTAATTGATATTATAGGCGTTGTTATCGGTAATATTAAAGGAAATAACAAAATCGGTAATACAAATGATTTATTTCTCGCATACATTGAAAAAGCAGAAACTAAGCTTCCACAAATAGCTAAATCAATTGTAGGTAATAAGATTCCTAAACTGATATAACTAAAAACCTTAAGTAGATTCAAATTCTCGATCAATGGGGCTGAAATAAAAAAACTAAAAAGAAATATGATTAATTCAACAAAACTCAGTATAATTAAACAGAAAATTGTTTTACTAAGAAATATTGTGTTAGCTGATACGGGAGATGAAAGCAGTCCTCCGATTGTTCCTGAATCTTTCTCTTTAATAAAGAGTTTTGTCATAATATAAATGAGAATAAAAAATATGATCAACCAATTCTCAATTACATAAACTTCTAAAGGCATATTTTGATATTCAGTCCCAAAATTATAAACAGACGAAAATATGAATATAGAGATAATACCGAACAAAAATACTGAAATCAAATCATTAATTTGTCTGATCTCAGATTTAATATCTTTTGCCAAAATCGCCTTTAACAGCTTTAATTTTAATCTCAAGTTTATCTTTTTCTCTTTCACTATATTATCCCCTTAGAAATATGATTCTATTTCTGTATTTTCCTGAATTCTAGCAAATTTACTTATTTTTCCTTTCTTTAAGATAAGCACATCATCTGAGATCTCCTTTAATACATCAGTATTATGAGTTGTAAGTATAATCGAAACGGTTGCCTTATTTCTAAATTCCTTCAGGAATTCAATTAACATATTCGTTGATTTGTAATCTAAACCTGAAAATGGCTCATCTAAAAATAAAATTGAGGGATTATGAATCAATACTCTAATAAGTTCGACTTTTTGTTTCATACCATGAGATAGGACTCCAACAGGTTCATTAATCCAATCTATCAAGTTGAATTTATTGCAAAGTTGCTCAATATTAATTTTAATATCATTTTTGTTAAAGTTAAAGTGTAAATTACTGTAATATTTTAAATTTTCAAAAATAGTTAATTCTTCAAACAAAAACGACTCATCAGTAATGATCCCTATGTTTTGTTTTATTATATTTGAATGGTCATTATAATTCAATTTATCGATTTCAATTTTTCCAAAGGTTGGTCTCAGTAAACCAGATAAAATTTTGATTAATGTTGTTTTTCCTGCTCCATTTGCACCTGCAATTCCAAATATTGTGTGTTTCCTTACACTAAAAGATATATTTTTAAGAGCAAAAAAATAACCAAATTTTTTTGAAAGATTTGAACAATTAATTATTTTATCAGAAGTAATCATCATACACTTTTAGTAATGCTGCAGTGATTCATATATTAGTTATAATTATTTATTAAGGGAAAAAAAAGGCTTATATTTTACCTCATAAATGTTCATTTTTTGAATTAATCACCTTCGGGAAAAAAGATATTATAATTGATGGAGTTATCCCTATCAAGAAGAGGAAGAACCCTGTGATATAGAAAAAATCCTGTGCTATACCAAAATTGGATGTGATTAAAGTTCCAACTAGAATAAATGATAATCCCGCATGAATTATTGATTTAGAGTTTAGTCTGAAGAAGTGCTTAAATCCCTTCTTTACAGAAAAATTTTTTATTAGCCTGAAGAGTGAAGCGATAATAGAAATAAAATAAATCGTTATTACAGGATTGATCCAAATCCCGGTTATATATAACAATAAAAAGGAAATGACTGTTTGAACTGCTAGGACTGTAACTAAGATTAAAATTATTGACTTTATCTCAGTATATTCCCATAAAGAACAAAAAATTAACGTTATAGCTAAGCCAACCGCTAAGATTAATGCGGTAACAGTAAAGAAATTTGGACCGATAACAATCATGTCTATTGGTAAAAAACTTGAAAGGATAAAAGTAAATGGGGTAATAAAAAGCCCGAAAATGCAAACAAAAGCTAAACTAATTAAAAACAAGTAGCTTAAGCAATCAAAAAGGATTGACTTATTTTTATAATTCTCCATTAAATAATCCAAAACAATATAAAGTGCATAAAGAGAAAATATTACCAATAATAATCCTACTAAAGTCACCCATATAACCAATTCCGTCCCTCCCGTAAAAGAATGTAGAGGTGATAATCCCCCTCTTGTAATCAAGGTAGAAAACAAAATAGAGAAAAATATGATCCCTACATTAATTTTAATTAAACGGGAATTTGATTTCTTGAAGAGTCTAGTATGAAAGAGAGCGGTGATAAGGAGCCATGGAATTAATGAAACAGTCTCAACAGGATCCCATCCCCAGTATCTTCCCCAAGTCAAGGCAATTTTAGCCCAGTATGCTCCTAGCCCAATACTTAGTGTCATGACCAACCACCCAAATTTTAAGGAAAAATCATAAAAATTTTGTTGGTAAGAATTTAGTAATTTTGATCCTCGTTTGAAACTTTCAACTATTACAGTTGTGAATGGAATTAGGAAAATTGCATAGGCCATAAATGTGAAAAATGGATGCCAGATCATGAATGGGGATATCAAAAGGGGACTTAATCCTAACCCACCTAGGAAGGCAGGTGATAAGTCAACCTCAAAAGGATCCAAGTAAAACAAAACAAATAAAAATACAACAGAAACAATTAAAGATATTGCAACTGAGCGAATAAAGACTAGATCTTCTCGATTTTGATTTTTTATTCTATAAAAATTTATTATTATTGAATTAAACAACATCCACGTCATAATTGACCCGTCTTCACCTGCCCAAATCGCAACAATCTTGTAAATTAGAGGGAGTGTGGTATTACTATAATTCATTACATATACTACTTCATAAATATTGTTTAGAAAGCTGTAAACCAGAAGAATGTATAAGAAAAATGTTAAACCCATATTGAGCATAGAAAGAGAGTATAGGTTAACTTTAGTAAACAAAAAAACAATATCTATAATTAAAACAACAATTAACACGATTATTGTGAATCTACTTAAGATAGAAATTATAAAAATTCTCACATTTAAATTAAACAGGTCCAAAAGTAATGGAACGAAGAGTGCTAAACCTAATAAAAGCCCAATATTGATGAGTACAATATATTTCAAGGAAAGCTCATTAATCTTCATATTAATGCACCTAAAAAGTAAAAATTTCAAAATTTAAATAAATTTTTCCAAATAAATCATAAATAGGTGAAATTATTGCTATAAAGTTTTAAAAAACTCTTTATTTCTAAATTATATAAGATAAACTTATATAATTTTGAAAACGAATTAAGAACCATATAGAACCCATTTAGATAAGTGGAATGAAATTATGAAGAAGAAAACCCCCATTTTATTCATTAGCATTATAAGTCTCCTATCTTTATTTTTATTTATCTATGGACAGGGAAGACCAGGTTTCGGAGATACCCATTCTGCAGCTTCTTGTCATCAAAATACACTAGGATATACTATTTCTACAAATGTTACTTCTCCTCTCTCGGTAAATCAGTCATCAACTATTTATTTTAGTATAAATGCCACTGGTCCAGATCTTTTCATCCAAGCACATCCAGATGCAAGTGATAATGCCTTATTTTCAATTTTGCCCACCACTGATAAGATAAATGATAGTAGTCCTTATGATAATGACCCAAGTTCAGATATGTCAGTTGTTTTTAGAGTTACAGCACCTTCAGAAGTAGGATATTATGAGCTTTTTATTATCGCAGGAGAATCTGGAAGTTCTCGACCTCCTTTTGCGTTTTTAAAAATTGAGGTGAGTGTGGGAGGTGCTGCTGCTCCAGGATTTGATATATGGGGTGCCATTTTTAACCATTTAGGCTTATATTTGGGATTACCAGCATTGGGTTTTGTGTCACTGGCCACAGTATTAGTATTGGTAAATGAGAATAAATTTGTCAAAACACATGGAATTCTATCTGGAGCAGCATGGGGTTTGACATTGATCAATGTAATTACAGCGGCAGTAAAAATACCTGTAAATGTCTGGTTTGAGGCTTATCCTCTCATTATTCATTTACCTCATATAATTTTAGGAGCTGTAGGCCTTATCACTGGGTTATTAAGCATGTTGTTTGGAATTGCTGCAGAAAGAAGACCTGCTAGATTAACAGGTTATGTTACCTTGGCATGTTGGTGGGTTGCCTTCCTCTTGGGATATTTTCTTAATTCCAATCTCTTATTAATATAATAATTAAAGGAGTAATTTTAAAAATGAATGTTTCTGGTATCGGGAAAACTGAAAAATCTACAAAATATGATAAAAAAAGAAAATTAAAAGATCAATTCTTAGATTTTATATCTCCTTATCATGTAAGCACAAATCCTTTTGAATTAGAATCTGCTTCAGCAGATCTCACTTCTTTACCCTCGTATCATTATAAATTTAAAAAAAAGTTCTTGGCTAGTCATATTGTCCGTCCTGCGAGTCCACATGATCTTTCATTAATTTTAAAAATATGCAATGAGCGAGATATCCCGGTAACAATTAGATCTGCGGGAACGTCATGCTTTTCTTCAGCTACACCTTCAAAGGGAGGTGTAATTGTTGATGTGAGAAGGCTTAATAAGGTTCTTGAGGTTAACGCAGAAAAAATGACAGTTAAAGTTGGAAGTGGGATTTCTTGGTTAAATTTAATAGAAGCTCTTGCAGATCACGGGCTTGAGCCTAAATGTTTTCCAACTAGTTTTAAGACATCCTGTGTGGGAGGTTTTATTGCAACTCCTGGCAAAGCGGGAATAGGAGTGTTAAAATATGGAACAATGGAGGAGTCAATTATTTCAGTGGACTTTATTACCCCCAATGGAACACTTGAAACAATTTCCAGAGATAGTACTGGTGATATCACCTTAAAAGATATTGTTGGAACTTATGGAATATACGGAGTTATAGCGAATGTGGATTTATCAGTTACAACCCTTAAGACATCGTTAGAGATAATCGGTTATGGATTTGATTCAATCGAGGAAGCTTTTAATTTTTATTCATCCCTTAAGAATAAATTACCTAATAAACCATTTTTTCTGTCTATTTCAGAACGAGATTTTGAGAAATATTCACATATCAATTTTCCAAAACAAGAATGGTTAGTTTGGGCTGTTTTTTATGATAATCCTGAAGAGACATCTGAAAGTGTTTTAGCAGCTAAAAGATTCGCTTCAGAAATGAACACAACTGAAATTGATGAATCTTATTTAAAGGAAAAATGGCGTGATATAAGCGATGCTGAAGTTGCAATTGGATTGTCCACAAGGAACTTAATCTTCCAAGAATATTGGATTTCCGATGAAAGGCTAGGATCATTTATTGAGCATTATTTGAATAAAAGAAAAAAGTACAAATTTCCTACAGCATCATATACTATTTCTGGTGAAAAGGGCTGGAGTAGGGTGAAGATTTTCGGACTTACAGATATTAGTAGACCACGGGAATTTTTTACTGTTAAGGCATTCTTACATGATTTATCTGTTTTAGCATTTACTCAAGGAGATAGACTATACACTATAGGAATTGTGAACACATTTTACTTACATAAATATAGAAAGAATGAAGTAATTAGGAGAAAAAAATTGAAAGATAAACTTGATCCTAAAGATTTATTCAATTCATATAGAATTGTTAAAACAAGAATGAAATTTTGGAGAGTATCCTTATTATTTAATACAGCTAAACTATTGTATAAAATTTTTTGATTAAAAAAGACAAACACTATAAAATTTAAATCAAGAAAAAACTTGAATAATAAATTATAATAAACGGATTTAAGATTTAATTAAAATATTATCAAAATGATAACACTAAAGAAAAACTGGTAAATTTTGATGAGCGAAAGTAATGAAAAGGAAAAATTAAAAGATGTGGTGACTACAGGACCACCTGTTGCAGGCTTGGTATCCCCCTCTAGGGAAAATACTATCGAACCATCTTCAAAATTCAAAGATATTTCATCTTATGAACGTTGTACTCACTGTGGTTATTGCAGGCATGTATGTAAAGTATATAATACCTCTTGGAGTGAAAGTGACTATGCTGGAGGCCGGAATAGAATCATTAAAGGTTTAGATCGTAAAGATATAAAGTTCGATAGAGAAGATATTGTCCCCTCTGTATTTCGATGTATGTTGTGTGGAAATTGTGCAGTTGTTTGTCCTGTTAAAGTAGATACATTAAGTGTATTTCAGCATCTTAGGAAGCAAGTAGTTAAGAAAGGAGCAATGCCCCCTAAATTAAAAGCTCTTAAGGGCTCAATAATAGAAAATAATAATCCTTTCCTCGAACAACATGTTGATAGATTTAATTGGTGTGAATCATGCGAGGAAGGAGCAAAAGCTTATGAACGCGCAAAAGAACGGGTAGCAGATAAAGAAATAAAACCTTATAAAGTTGGCTATTTTGTCGGGTGTACATCTTCATATAGAAATAAAGAGCTTGTTTCCGCAACTAGTCAAGTTTTAGATAAGCTAGGTGTTGAATTCGTCCTTTTTCCAGAAGAAAGATGTTGTGGTTCTGTTTTGTTTCGAACTGGGTTAGAAGATGCTGCACTTAAACTTGTAGAGCATAATACTGAGATGGTTCGAAAAAGTGGTGTAGAAGATGTTGTTTTTTCATGTTCTGGTTGTTTTTCTACATTCAATTTAGAATATTCTAGATTAGCAGACTATAACCTTGGATTCAATCTTTACCATTTAACCCAATATGTTTTAAAGATTGTAAAAGAGAAAAATCTTAAAATCAGATATACAAAGCGGTCGAAAGATGATCCTTTGCTAATAACCTATCACGACCCTTGTCATTTAGGTAGGTATTGTGGAGTTTACGAGGAACCAAGAGAACTAATTAGAATGATCGAAGGAGTAAAATTATTTGAAATGAAACATAATAGAGATATGGCTTGGTGTTGCGGTGCTGGAGGCGGTGTAAAAGCACTCTATGGCGATATAGCTGCTGAAGTTGGTAGAGATAGAATAACTGAGACTCGAACTTGTATGGTAAGAATACGTGAAGATCGATTAAAAGAAGCGCTTGAAACTAGTGCAGAAGTTCTAGTTAGTTCTTGTGTGTTTTGTAAAAATAATCTCTTCCAAGTTGCCAATGAAGATAACTCTCCAATCAAAGTCATGGATATTTCACAACTCCTACTTGATTGTGATTTTTATTAGGCTCTATAATTATTTCGAAAAAGATTCAGAATTATTAATTTAGTCTATTATTCAATAGTAAACTTTCTTGAGATTATTGGATAATCAAAGATAGTGTCAATATTGTCAAAATCAAAAGATCCATCTTTAGGAGATAAATTAGAGTCAAGAATTAATTCCTCCTTTCTTTCAATTATGTATTTTTTTGATAATATAGGGTAATCAAAAATAGTTTCAATATTGCATGAATTCCAAGAGATCTCTTTAAGCGATTGAATATCCTTTATTGAATATGGAATAGAGATTATTTTTGTATTATTTATATTCATTTTTTTAAGAGATTTAAGCTTGCCCATTGATTTAGGCAAATATTTTAACTTGTTCCCATTTAACCTTAATTCCTCCAGAGATCGTAAAGCCCCTAATGACTTAGGAAGAGATCCAATTTTATTTCCACTAAGATTAAGAATCTCGAGAGCTTTAAGTGATGTGATTGATTCAGGAAGTTTTTTTAATCGGTTATCACTCATTCTGAATACTTTAAGCAACTTTAGACTCCCAATTTCCTCTGGTAAATTTCTTATCTTATTGCCAGAAATATCTAAGAATTCGAGTTTGGACAATAAACACAAAGAGTCATGCAGTCTATGCAATTTATTGTTCGTTATACGTAATTCTTTTAGCATAACCAATGAACCAATTGAATTAGGAAATCTCTCGAACTTATTCCAACAAAGGTTTAAAATCTCCAACGATTTTAATAATCCCATAAATTCTGGTAGAGACGAGATCTCATTTTCATCGAGGCTTAGTGTTTTAAGTGAATTCATTGAATTTATAGAGTTTGGAATGTCTATTAAACTATTATTATCCAAATTAAGGTATTCTAGTGAATATAGTAACCCCATAGATTGAGGAATGTGTGTTATTTTATTATAACTTAAATTTAATGATTGGAGATTTTTTAGAGATCCAATAGATGGTGGTAATTTCTTTAAATTATTCCTCTTAGCATTAAGAGTTCGTATTGAAGAAAGATATCCCATTGATCTGGGAAACTCTGTTAGCTTATTACTTTCTAAATTTAAAGAGAGCAGAGATGAAAGTTGCCCTATTGAGTAGGGAATTTTTTCTAATTTATTGTTCCGTAAGTTTAAGATCTTTAAAGACTGAAGAGAAGAAATAGATTGAGGAATTGTTTTAAGATCATTACCTTCCAAATCTAATACTTCTAAAAACTTGAAGGATCCAATTAATTCAGGAAGATTAGTTAACCTACAATTCTTTATTGTTAAAGATTGAAGTGAACGAAAATATTTAATGAAACTTGAAATTGTAATTAGTGGTATTTGTTCTAGATTTAAAGATGCAACTTCACCCTGCTCCACATTAAATTCCATTGAGGAGTATCTTTTTTTTAAAAATGAAATTGTCAAATAATTTTTTATTATATCAGATAATTTTGAAAGTGACAAGTTTTCAATTTTCCCATGTAACATTGTAAGAATACTAATTGAAGATTTAAATTTAGTATCTTCAATTTTACTGGCTTGAGAGATTAATGCTTTTTTAGCAGAATCAGTGTTTAAGTTCTCTAGTGCTTCTATTAATGCTATAGAGCTTTTATATGTAAATTCATTATTAGTAGACCATTCCAGAGAGAATAGTCTAATTTTTTTTAAGTTTTTTAGATACTGAATCCCTATAATATCAGTTCGATTTTCTAAGGCTTCTCTATCTCTCCAATATATGACCTGGTTATCGATTTTTGAAAAATCTAATTCCGTAACCAAACCATCTTCAATTTTAAATGTGAGTTTATTGAATTTATTTGTTAGATATTTGATCGTAGTATAATTTATTAGGATCTCTGCCAAATCTATATGGGATTTGTTGTCAAAGAATTTTTCATTAAAAAAGTAATAAGAATTTGCGTTAAATGTTTCATTGTTAATCTTTTTTATCTCTTTTTTCAATTGATCATCAATTCGGTTATCACTAATTTCTTTAAAGGATTTAATTATAGTAATTAAACAGTCATATGATGATTCATGTTGTAATGCCCAAAGAAAAGGAGATAGGGCTTTTTTTAAATACTTAGCTCCAATAATTTTAGCTGCCGAATATCTTAAATTTTCATTGGGTTCAGAAATAAATATATTTTCTAGTATCTCAAATATCTTTTTATAATTAAATGTATTATAGTCATTATAAAAATAGTTTAATATTTTTTGTCCTGAT
>JBHLRJ010000005.1:28108-29093 GCA_048882645.1 Candidatus Thorarchaeota archaeon | reverse complement strand
AATATCTTTTTATAATTAAAATCAAGTTTATTTAAGATTTCAAGACATTCTCTCCTGATTATGTCATCATCTACGTTTTCAATCAAAGAAATTAACAAATCAACTGTCTCTGTCTTATCCAAGATATTAGCTCTATAATTTTCATAAATCTTAGTTGGTGTTAAATTCATGGTATTAAGGACTTCTCTTTTATATTGTTAAAAAAACAATGACGATTCTAATTCATTCTATAATTAAATAGTACAATTTTTAAAAAAATTTTAAATTGAGGTATTCTCGCCCAAAGTAAAGAAAATATAATCCCTAGCGCATTTCAACGTGTAATAGGTTTGAATAAAGTTCCTTTCCTTTTTTATCTGTTATAGATAATTTGAGATGAGGTGTGTCGTCTAGCAATAGTTCCAAATAGTGATATAAATTTTCTTTTCCTTCTACCTCGAAATTAGGTATGGATACTTTTTCTTTTGCTTTTTCTTCAACCATATCTTATCATCTTTTCATTTTTGAATTACATAATTGTATTTTACTTAATAATGAAATCTGATTGTAAATATATAAAGTTGTTGCTTTTGGATTAATTTAAACAATACAATCAGTTCCAGTTTAATTTTTATACTATTTTTTTAAAATTAGTTTCAAATTGTAAAATGGAAATTATGTTAAATTTTGGTTTATCGAAATTTGTGTAAATATTGTGATCAATCTCAAACATCAATGCTAGTTTTTTGATTATAAACCAAAATCTACATGTGTTTACCTTGTAGTTTTTTTATAAAATATAAATTGCTATGAAGATTAATAGATTCAGTCTCCAAGGTTAAATAAATTATAAAATAGGTAAGAAAGTTTCATTTTTTTTACAATAATTTTATCGATGATATGAGAAACGCTTTAAATAATTTATAAGGGTAAGAGGTTAATTATAATAAAATAAAATTTAAATAACAAAAACTCGTTATAACGCTAACAATTAGTGGGATTATTA
>JBHLRJ010000005.1:0-28098 GCA_048882645.1 Candidatus Thorarchaeota archaeon | reverse complement strand
GTGTGAAATTTTCTAAATTCTTTTAATTTTATTTTCTTTCTTTTAATTATGAGTGAAAAAAAAAGCAAGCTCAGATGTAATCCGTTTGGCACATGGAGCTGGGGGAATTTTACAAGAAGAATTAATTAATTTTATTACTAAAGACATTCCTTTAAAGAATGTTAATAATGGAATAGGTATTGCGGAATTGGATGATGCTGGTACAATTCCATTAGAAAATTATGATAAGGAAGTTGTAATTACCGCTGATGGTCATACTGTATTTCCTATCTTTTTCCCCGGTGGAGATTTAGGAAAGTTAAGTATATGTGGCACTGTCAATGATATTTTGATGATGGGAGCAACCCCAATTGCCCTGACTTCTATGCTAATCATTGAAGAAGGATTTAAATTCGAAACCCTTAAGAAGGTGATTGATTCTTTTAATAAAACTGCGGAAGAGGCTAATATTGCAGTGATAGCCGGGGATACAAAGGTTATGCCACGTGGAAGCTTGAACGAGATGATCATTGCAACTACAGGCATAGGAATTAGACATAAAAAGATAAAAATTGAGGACAAAAATCTTAAGGTTGGAGACAAGATAATTTTAACTGGGACGATTGGAGATCATGGCACAGCATTGTTGGCTAGTAGAGAAGGCCTAAATATTTCAACAGACTTAAAATCAGATATCGCCCTTCTGATTGACGTTATCAATGCTGTTAAGGAAGATATTGAAAGCAACTCTATTCATGCTATGAAAGATCCCACTCGTGGCGGTATTGCTGGAACTCTTAATGATTGGGCTAATAAGACTAACACTAGTATATTAATCGAAGAGGAAAAAATTCCTCTTAAAAAGCAAGTAAAAGCGATATGTGATATGTTAGGATTAGATCCATTTAATATTGCTTGTGAAGGACGAGCTCTTTTAGCTGTGGATCCAAATAAGGCTGAAGATACATTATATAGGATTAAGCGTACAAGCCTAGGGAAGGATGCATCAATTATCGGTGAAATAAAAGCAGATAATCCAAAAAGAGTGTTATTGAAAACAATTGTTGGGGGTACTCGTTTTATCGATAATCCTCTAGGTGAAATAATCCCGAGAATTTGTTAAATTAGGAGGTGGAAAGATGGAAATTCCAGGAATTAAAGTTTTACGAAGCAAGGATTTTACAGAAAAATTGATTACAGCAATTAAAAAAGTCACCAAAGAAATCGGTGATAGAATACGTGTTTCTGATACAAATAAGAACATAGTAAAATTCATGCATGTCTGTGGGACTCATGAACATACAATTTCTAAATATGGTTTAAGGACTTTATTGCCCAAAGAAATCGAAATTTTGTCTGGACCAGGTTGTCCAGTGTGTATCTGCCCTGCGGCTGATATCGACAAGGCTGTAGAACTTGGAAAACGAACTGATACTATTATAACAACTTTTGGTGATATGTTACGTGTCCCTGCTACTTCTATTTCTCTAGCAGAGCTGAAAGCTAAAGGCGCTGATGTTAGAATAGTGTATGGACCTAACGATGCAGTTAAAATAGCCAAGGAAAATCCAAATAAACAAGTAATATTTTTTGCGATAGGATTTGAAACAACAGTACCTTTGATTGGCTATGAGCTTCAATCTGGACCACCTTCGAATTTCTCTGTGATTTGTGCTCATAAATTAATCCCTGCTGCTTTAGAACTTTTAATGAGCCAGTCCCAATTAAGAATTGATGGATTTATTTCTCCTGGCCATGTATCTGCTATTATAGGGATGAAACCGTACGAAATTTTTTCCCAAGGTTATAAAATTCCAAATGTAATTTCGGGTTTTGAACCTAACGATGTACTCCTTTCCATTTTGATGCTATTAAAACAGGTGAGAGATAAAAAATATGAGAGCTTAAATGAGTATTCTAGAGTTGTAAAACCAAAAGGTAATATAGTTGCCCAAAAAATCATAGAAGATGTCTTTCAACCTGTATCATCACCATGGAGAGGGATAGGAAGAGTCTATGATGGGGGACTTGTTATTAAGGATAAATATCAAGAATATGATGCAGATAAAAAGTTTGATATTAAAATCGAAAAATCTCAAGATATTCCTCCTGGGTGTTCTTGTCACTTAGTAATGGTTGGTAAACTGTATCCTTATGAATGTGCCTTATTTAGGAAGGATTGCACTCCAATAAATCCCATTGGTCCTTGTATGGTTTCAATGGAAGGAACTTGTAGTATTTATTACAAATATCATAGTGATGAGCAACTTTAAATTGACCAAGGGAAACATTTTTCATATTTTTCATTTCCCCATGCATCTGTAGCGGGGAAATTACACCGATATCCTTTCTCATAATTTTTATTGTAATAAGTCTTTATATGCCGACCAATGATAATTTTATCGAAATCCGATCTAGTTAATCTTTGGGTATTATTGCTCTCAGAATAATTTTTTGTGCTAAAATCAAGACTGCATTTCCAAAAATGAGTGTTATTTTTCAGAAAAGGTGCTTCAATCCCTTTATCCTCTTGAACCCAAGACACAAAACACACATCATCCTTACCTTCTAAGCAATTTTTTAGATATCTTAACCTTGAATCAAAACCACCCTCACTTGCAGCCCAATAGCCTCCCCAATAACTAACAAGTACAATTAAAATACACCCTTTCAAATCTTGAACTGTTGGCCATTTAAAATCATTGTCTCTGAAATCTTTAAACGTAAAAAGTGTTTGGGGATCGAATGAATCTGAAATTATCTTGTTTAACCTCTTGATGCCATATAGTTCATCAGGCTCATTATTAGAGTCTATAATACTTTCTTTTAGCTCAACGAAGAGAGTGATTGGAGCATGATCTTTATTTTGGTCATAAGACCAGTCTTTTAGTAATTTAAGCCAATTAGAAAGTAAATAATCATCTGGATTACCATGTTCACCAAGGAGCACATCTCTGTTATTTTTTAAATGATAAACTTCAAAATCTCCTAATTCTTGTATTCTATCATCATGTATGTCATATTCTAGACCCCTAAGGCCTTTATCTAGTTGCTCTCTAATGGAATGTTCATATGAGTTATGACTGGTTTTGAAAAAAGCTTCATGAAAAGGTACATCCCATTTATTTATTTCAGTGCTCATTTTAGAATATCTCTGACGGAAATAATTGGATATAAAACAAGCACTTAAACTAATAATACTTACTATAATAAAATATTAGCATTGTCTCTAAACTAATTTATATAAATTTCTTCAAATATCTTGAAAAATTTAAATCCCCTTTAAATATTGATAAGATTTTAATGAATTTGAAGAGAAATGAGTAGTTAAAAAATTAATAAACAATATTTAAAAATTTAAGCAACATCTTAATAATCATATCTAACAATAAAGGAAATTACTTGAAGTTTCAACTTTATAATAAGGAAGAACTCTCGAAATATTGAGAAAAAGCTTAAAGTAATAAAAACTAAAAAAAAGGAGAAAGAAAATGAAAGATATAACTGTTATTTTGGAAAACGTTCCAGGCAAGCTTGCAGATTTGGGGGAAATTCTTGGTAAAAATGGAATAAATATGGAGGGAATATGTGGATTTCCTATAAAAGATGAGGGTATTATACATATTTTAGTAGAAGATGAGATTAAAACTCGTAAAATACTTGAACAAGCCGGTTTTCAAGTTAGTGCTGTACGCGAAGTTTTGGTGCTGACAGGGCAGCCAGGGAAAAACATATTAATAGAGCCAGGATCAGGTGGGAAAATAGCTCGAAAAATAAGTAATGCTAGCGTAAATATTGATCTAATTTATTTTGCTGCACTTAACAGACTTATTATCGGAGTAGACAATATAGAAAAAGCTAAAGCTGCCTTAAAGTGAAAATCTAAACTATTTTTTTATTAATATAAAGTAGAAGAAATTTCACATTTTGCCTTAATTTCAACTGAAATTGGGCAGAAGCTGCAAATCTAATTCTGATTTTAATGAAATCCTAGGATTTATATCCATTCAACAAGAGAAGAGCATCCGAGTCCTTCTTTATCTTCAATTCTACCTTCAATTATAAAAGTATCACCTTCATAACCACATTCATGACACCTGTTTGTTGACACTAACTCTACAAGATCATCAACTAATACCGCGTGATTTACAGAGGCAGCTACTCCAAATGGTGTAAGAACTTCCAGAAAACCTCTATCACCAGAATTTTTTAGAGGATCTAAAGTATTCATATCCCTAATTATCATTCGAGCTTGAGGAGGACAGTGAAATATGAAATCCTGATGCTTTTCTGACCAATGACTTCCAAAAACAATTGGTGTTTCTGTAAAACCGTACATATCAGAAATATTTTTAACTTTTGTGCCAAAATATTCGATGCAGTCTGAAATAAATTTTGTTTTTGGTATAGGAGGATATTTTAGTTGAGATTTATGTCCATTCCATCCGCCACCACCTGTAGTTATGAAACTATTGGGTAAATCAAATTTGATATTTGCTTCATATAAGTATTTATTCATAAATGTGTTTAACAATTGGAGACTTCCCCCAATTGAAATATTTTTTTGCTCATCAGGAGGTTTGCTTGAATTCTTGTTAATTGTCTTTATTACATGTTTTGCATTAATTCCAAAAGCACCTCTTAATCCATGTTTCCTTATAATCTCTTTAATGGCTTTTAAGATAAAAAATTTAATCAAATACTCTGGTTTTGTTATTTTTGTGGTAATGTCATTTAAAGTGCTTGTATATAATTTAACTGGTCTCATATCAGTGTATCTCATCGCAATCCTATCGAGAAATTTAACAGGTGGAGCAAAATTCATCGAAATAGTACCATATTGATTGTGGACTTCTGGTGGTATTGGGATGAAATCATAAATACATTTTATGGTCATGCTAGCTAGAAATTCTATATCATCTAAAGATCTCCCTACTAATGATGAATCTCCAGTTGTACAGGAAGAAACATTCCAAGTTTTAAACTCAGGGGATTCTAAGGGAATTTTTAATAATTTTTTAAACATTCCTGCTGATTCCTTAAAAGTAGCTGAAGTTATAAATGGTATTAGTGCTAAATCATCAATTTGATTTACATCATCTATATTAAAACTTTCTTTAGTGGCAGATTCTTTGTAATAAAAATTATATTCAATAGACTCATTCGTGATGTCTTTCATCAGACTTATAAATTCATTATCCTTATAAGTGGAATTAACAATAGTTCGTATTTTGTCATTTTGTACAACTTTATTTGTTATTGTTATTGGAATACACCGTTTTAATAATACAATTTTTATAGTCTTTTATTATAATAAGTTTTAGAACTATATAAAAAAAATTGAATATATAGTATAAATATTGATAAAGTGATTGATAAGGAATTAAATGATTTATAAATCCTTTATTATTTGTTTGATTTGATTATAATCCTTCCAAATCCCATCAAATCGACTTTTCATTCCCTCCTCCCAATTTGGACCGATTTCAGTAAAGATATAAAATATATCTTGTTTGATGGCCTCAAATACAATATCTCCTGCTTCATCAGGATTTGTTCCTTGCTTCCATATTTTTGGAGCGTCTCTGACAAGAGTTTCGGCTTCTGGATGATTCTTTATAATCCTATCAAAACATGGTATATAATCGGGACCACAAAATTCCGCTGGACGATTTCTTTCACTATTTGTAATTCTTGTATTGACAACTCCCGGACAAAGAACTGAAACACCAATTTTGGTTTTAAATAGAGGGTTCGCAAAACTGGCTTTGAGACTCTCAGATAGTCCTACCACTGCTTGTTTAGTCACAGCATAAATTCCATTGACACCTTCTCCGTACATAATTCCTGCCATTGATGAAGTGTTAACAATATGGCATTCATTATCCTGCTGAAGCATTATAGGAATGAAAGTTAGAATACCATGAATTACACCCCATAAATTTACTCCTATAACCCACTCCCAGTCAGATACAATACTCTCCCATAGAGCTCCTGGTGCAGCAACTCCAGCATTATTGCATAATAAATGGACTTCTCCAAATGTTTCGATGGTTTTTTGGGCTAAATTTTCAACATCATTTAGTTTTGAAACATCTGTCACTACAGATATTACCTCTGCTCCTACTGTTTTAAACTCTTCCATAGTTTTATTTAGAGCATCTCTCTCAATATCAGCTAGTACCACTTTCATACCTTCTTTGACAGCTCTTCTGGCTATTCCAAGACCAATTCCACTTGCCGAACCAGTTATCACTGCCACCTTATCTTTAAATTCTTTCATTAACTACTGACCTTTTCCCTATTTTTATAAAAAATTAATTTTTTATTTTCTTTTAAGAATTCCATATACAAATTATATTTATTTCAAGAAAGATATCTTGAATAGCTTATTATAGTTGGCCAAGTGATTTATAAACAGCTATGGCAAGATTATTGGCACGAGTATCTGAAATCATAATATTGTTCTTAGTTTCTTCAGGTGTTTGAACTCTCATTCGATTCATAATATAAGCAAATGATAATTTGTTCTTTTGGTCCATAATTACTCTGCTCCCCCCAGTTCCTCCCCAATTACACACTTGGTCATTCGGAAATTGCCTCCTCTCACTTTTTAATCCTAAACCCATACCATAACGCTCCAATCCTCCATTTACGACATCAATCCCTTTAAATTGTTCTTCCATCAGTACATTTGCACAGGTATGTTTTGATAAAAACTTAATTCCATCCACTTCTCCTTGGCATGCAATTATAGAACCTATTTTTGCTGTGGAACGAGCATTCCCATGTCCATTCACCGCTGGTATCTCTGCAGATTTCCAAGCCCAATCTGATGTTCTTTTTCTTAGAGACATAGCATTCAAGTACATTTTCATACCGATACTTCCTTTCTTCATCGCGTCAGTAATAATATATTTGAAAATTTGTTTTATCTTTTCTATATATTCCTGTTTACACTCAAATTGTAAATTTTGGGCGATAAATTCGGGAGTTTCTTTTATATGTGGAAATAGTAAAAATATCATATTTGCTCGGTTCTTTGGTGTTTTAAAGATACCATCAGGATTCTCAACTTTGCCTTCCTCAAAAAGCAATTGATTATTATGGATTTTTAGGTAGCAGACATCCTCTCCTCCCTCATTAATTTGAAATGTCTTCTCCCAATCTCCAATCTCTTCTCTAACAATATTTGATCTATTGGCAAGATCTGCTATATTTTGAAACATCCTTAGAAAGGATGCTTCAGGTTGTTGCGGGTCCGCTATTAAATCGGCTACCCGATTGTCATCCTTTTTTAAAAGTCCAATATGGAAATCTGTTTTCAAAGGCGTCGTAACTTCTTCTCGGAAAAAAGTTCCAAGTGACTTATCGGTAATCCTTCTAACTAATTCTCCAATTAGATATCCATGAGTAATTGCATGATACCCTGCTTTTGTTCCCGGTTCCCACCATGGTTTTTGGGCTGCTAATAATTTTGTTATTTTTTCCCAATTATAATAATCTTCAGCAGAAATCACCTCCTCAATACCTGCAAGGCCTGACATGTGAGCAAAAATATATTTTACTGGCATTTTTTCCTTTCCATTTTGCGCAAATTCTGGCCAATACTTAGAAACGGGTGCTTCAAAATCCAATAAACTCCGATCTGATAAAATTAATCCACAAATAACAGCCATTACTTTTGTTGTCGAGTAGACACATACAATTGTGTTTTTTGACCAAGGTATTGTGTGAGCTTCATCTGCATACCCTCCCCATAAATCTACAACAAATTTCCCGTTCAATGTGACTGCAAATGATGCACCATCCTCCCAACCTTTTTCAAAATGAGATATAAAAGTTTTTTTTACTTCTTCAAACCGAGGTTCACAAAATCCTCCTATTTTAATGTCTTTACTCATAATAATCTAGAAATCTAAGGTGACTTAAAAAAGCACAATATTGATTTTAAAATTTAGCTATAAGTCCTATTTATTTGATTCTTCGAAAAATGAGATTAATGAAGTTTTAATTAATCTCAAAATTGAAAAAATATAATTAGATACTTTCAAATAAAATAGATAATGGTAGATTATAATAATCAAAAATAAATTTAGATTATTAAGTATTATACAGAATGGAAGTGATTATTATATCAAAAATGGATATTGATTCAATTGGACAAACAAGAGAGGGAACATTTAAGTACGATTGGAAAATGAGTGCCTTGTATAATTTAGGAATTGGTGCGCAAGCAGAAGATTTACCATTTGTTTATGAAAGAGTACAAGGAGGAATGAAAGTATTTCCAAGTTTTGCCACGATAATTGCAGGGAGCGGAATGATTTTCCCTAAAGGAGTTGATTTTATCCGATTATTACATGGAGAGCAATTAATCCATCTTTATACACCTCTTAAATCAGAGGGAACAATAAATACAAAAGGCTTAATAGAACATATATACGATAAAGGTAAGGCTGCTGTCATACATATAAAAATATCTGGACATTCACCAGAAGGTGAGCATATATTTGATGCAAGGTATGTCTATTTCGTTGCTGGTTCAGGAGGTTTTGGTGGGGACCCAGGACCAAAATCTATACCCTTAAATCCTCCTGAGGGAGTAGAACCAGATTTTAGTAGTTCTTACCAGACTAGTAAAAATCAAGCTGCATTTTATAGACTCAATGGAGATTTAAATCCACTCCATATCGATCCAAAAATTGCTAAAATGGCAGGTCAACCAAAACCTATTCTTCATGGGTTATGTACTTATGGAATTGCTACTCGTGCTATTGTAAACGAGCTATGTGACGGGGATGTGTCTCGGTTTAAAGAATTTAGTGCCAGATTTAAAGGCGTCGTGTTTCCTGGAGAAACCCTTATAACTGAAGGCTGGAAAGATAATGGGCGGTATATAATTCAAGTCCGAAAGGATAACACTGTAGTATTGGGAAATTCCTATGCTATTGTAGAATAAAAAAAGATTATAAATCCTATTAATACCAAAACTTTTAATCTTCTCTTTTTATTTTTCATTTTATTTTAATATTTAATAGAATGGCAAATTAATTACTCCTCTCGAAAAAGTCAAATAGGATGTGTAATTAAATAATTCGTTATATTTTAGTAAAAAAAGATTTCAAAGTTCAACTTATAGTAGATTGAAAATCTTGGAATAATGAAAGGTGAAATAAAATATCTGTTAAAAATATTCCACTCACGAGGGAAAATATACCATTTGAACGACTTTTTAATCCTCGTGCGATTGTAATAATTGGTGTTTCAAAATTAAATCCCTCTGGAGCAACTCAATATGTTTTTGCGTTGAAATCTGCTCAATTCCCAAATCCAATTTACCTCGTAAACCCAAAATATGCTGGTGAGGAATTAATGGGATATAAATTTTATGACTCTATTTCTTCTATACCAGATGAAACACCTGTTGATCTTGCCATAATAGCTGTACCTGCTAAGATTACTCCATCAATTATTGAAGAATTAGGTACAAAAGGAATCTCATTTGCACATATATTTAGTAGCGGATTTTCTGAATTAGATTCTAAAACGGATAAAACAGGTAAAAGAATTGAAGAGGAACTGATCAGCGTTGCTTCAAAATATGGAATACGAATCCTTGGTCCTAATTGCATGGGAGTAATCGCACCAAAATCAAAACTCACGTTTTTAATGTCAATTGGGACAATAGTAAAAGTGAATGAAACTGCAAAGATTGATGCAGAAAATTTTGAAGACTTAGAAGATCACGGAGATTTGACAAACAATGGACAAGTAGCTTTTATATCGCAGAGTGGGGGGATTGCTTTCAGCCATGGAATGATTTCACCTTCATTAGGTTATAGTTTTTCTAAAGTAGTCTCCCTTGGTAATCAAATTGATTTAGATTTACTTGATTTTCTTCAGTATTTTAAAGATGATCCTGAAACAAAAGTAATAGCGATGTATATTGAAAATGTAAAAAGGGACGGAAATGAATTTGTTCAATTACTTAAAGAGACAACCGCTAAAAAGCCAGTAATTATATGGAAAGGTGGTATGTTTCAGACGGGACATCAAGCGGTAATGAGTCATACGGGGGGTTTAGCAGGAAATTATAAAATTTGGGAATCAATGGCACTTCAAACTGGAGTTATTCTAGTAAAAAATTTCTCAGAATTAACAGATATGATACAAACAGCTCTTATTTATCCATTCCCTAAAACTTTAGGAACTGCGGTTCTATCAATGAGTGGAGGCACAGCAGTGGAAAGTACTGATGAAGTTGAAGGAAATGGTTTAATTATGCCTCTTTTATCGCAAGAATTAACACAAAAAATTGGTCAATTTATCCCAGAAGTTAACTCTAATTTAAAAAATCCGTTAGAATTTGGTGGAAAAAATAGTTTGGAAAATACTGTTGATGTTATTAGAATGTTGGGAGAGGAACCTCAATTCTCTTCCATAATTATGGCAAGCTCTCCAGAATTTCTTGTTTTTCGAAGAGGAAATAGCCTGGATGATTTTATTACAAAAATCTCTAATGCTTTACCTCCTGATTCGGGCAAATTATTAATGTGCGTTACTAGCGATATAAATATAGTTGAGCAAGGAATAAAATTGAACCTCGAATTTCGTTCCAAATCTCTCTCCAATGGTTTTGTAGCATATCAGTCTACAGCAGCAGCAGCAAAATCTTGTTATCGCTGGTGGAAATATGGACAATATTTAGAAAAAAGGAAGATATTATTATCGGTAAACTGAGAAATATAGGAAAAAATAGGTTCATTACGAAATTTTTACATCTATTAATCTATAATCTGGAAAACTCTTCAATTTTTGATTTACACAAATAAATTCTTTCAAAGTTCTTTCTCCTTGTTCATTATAGGTATATCCATTACCAGAAAACAATTCCCTAAAATGAAGAGTAAAATAAAAAAAGGCTCTCACATCTATTAAAGTACCTTTGGATTTTTTAAACCTTTTATACGTCATAAAATTTGGATCTGATGGTCCAGATTTATCGATATCTCTCCAGATCATTGAAGATTCTTTTTCTATTTTTTCAAATGGAACTTTTTTAAGTTCTTCTATCTGATTATACATCTTTTTCTTTACTTTTGGATAAATTTCCGAAGCTAATTTAGCTGCATTATCCCAGGTTGCTAATAGACAAGAGCTTATGGGATTAAATATTATCAATTTAAATGTAAATCCTTGACTTATCAAATGGTGAATATGGTCTTGTGTATAACCAATCTCAACTAAAGAATCCAAACCTACTTTTCCTAAAATGCGCTCAAGACCGTCAGATCCCATTAACATCACTATTTTTCTTGTAGGATCATGGGTTAATGTTCTAAAATCTTTAGGAGTTTTACCTCTCGTAATTTTTCCCATAATTTCAGTGTTTGGTATTTGAACTCTTTTTTGATTTAGAAACAGCTCTTTATAAATATCCAAATCCATTATTTTCCACACTTAACGTTCCTATGGTTGTAGATTTAATACAGAAATCACCCCTTAAATAAATTTTCAATCATTAATATTATCTGGTCATCATAAAAATCAAAAGTAAACTATTAAAGAGAAGGAAATTAAGTGGAATTTATAAGAAAATACTTAAACGAGCTATTAGAAATTGAAATCTAAAGAAATTCTCCAATTAACAGGGAAAAAATTGAGGTGTGCTGCAATGCCTTTAGGAGGAATTGGGACCGGTTCAATTGCGATTGGAGGAGACGGTTTATTAAAGCAGTGGCAAATCACGAACACTGTGAAGCATAATGCCTTCGTTCCAAACAGTTTTTTTGGAGTTTGGACTAAAGAAGTTGGAAAACCAAATGAAACGTCGTCTTGCCGAGCGCTAATTTGTCCCAAGGTGCACGAAGATCTGGATTTTAAACCTGCGAGGGCGGTAAGTGATCATAAAGTTGGAATCGCTGCTAAGGAAATGTTCGAAATCCTTCAAGGAGTAGAAACTATTTGTTTTGATGGAGAGTATCCAATTGCATTTTTAGAATTTAAAGATCAACTATTACCTATTGATATTTCTCTTACTAGCTATACACCTTTCATCCCGTTAGATCCAAAAAATTCGGGTTTGCCAATTATAATCTTTGAGTTTCAAATGAAAAACACATCAAATAATCCTCAAGAGGTCGTTTTAGCTGGGAGTTTTCTTAATTTTTTAGGTTGGGATGGGTTAAAAGTATTCAAAGGAACTGAAAGTATTTTGTTTGCAGGTAATTTCAATACACCAAAAAATATAGGGAATTGGCAGGCTATTAGAATGAGATCGAAAATGCTCTTAAAAACAGATAGACGCTATGGAGATATCACATTTGCAATTGATCAACCGGATTCATTGGTAATAGCTCAATGGAACAATTTAAAGGAATTTTGGGCTCATTTCTCACGGGATGGAACATTCCCAAATTCAAAACCTGAAAATTTGAGTCCTATTGGGGAAACTTGGGCAGGAAGTCTCGGATCAAAGAAAATTTTAAGACCTGGGGAGAAAATAACTGTGAAATTCTTTTTCGCATGGAATTTTCCAAACCGCGTGGTGGATTGGATAATTGATAAAACAGCTATTCCTGATGAATACCCAGAATTCTGGATAGGAAATCGTTATAATGAATGGTTTAGGAATTCATCTGATGTTATTAAATACATTCAAGATAATTGGGATTATTTAACGAGAAAGACTGAATCATTTCATGAAATCTTGTTTACTACTACACTTCCACCAGAAGTTATCACCAGTATTTCGGCTACAATGTCAACGATAAGGACTCCTACTTGTTTTTGGATGAGAGACGGCTCTTTTCATGGATTCGAAGGGTGTCATGGCGCTTCTACGGGGAGTCTTTCTGGAGGGTGTTGTCCCCTTAATTGTACACATGTGTGGACTTACGAATTTAGTTTAGCCCATTTGTTTCCTTCCCTTGAAAGAACAATGCGTGAAACTGAATTTAAAATGCAGCATGAAACAGGTTACCTGCCCCATCGTGCCGTTATTCCCCTATATCTGCCTCAATTAGTCAAGAAAGGAAATTGGGATATGATTGAATCTGCAATAGATGGAATGTTTAGTACTATTCTTAAAATCTATCGCGATTTCCTTATAACAGGAGATCGTGAGTTCCTAAAAAGGATATGGCCATTTATTCTTCGACTGATGAATTACATTTTTGAATTTAACGATTCTGAATTAAAGGGTGTCATTTATTCAGAACAGCCAAATACTTACGATTGTACATTATATGGTATTAATACTTTAATTGGATCCCTTTATTTAACAGCCTTATTGGCATGTGAACAGATTTCTAAGATATTAGATAATGTAGAGTGGGCAAAAAAGTTTAGAAATATATACAACTCGGGAAAAGAAATCTTAGATCGCGAATGCTGGAATGGTGAGTATTATATCCAGAAATATGATAAAATGCAAATCAAGCAGCATCAATACGGTATAGGATGTCATTCTGATCAACTTATTGGACAATGGTGGTCATTTCAACTCGGTTGTGGATATATTTTCCCTCCTGATCATTTTAATAAAACCGTTGAATCGATATTTAAATATAATTTTAAGAAGAACCTTAAAGGTATCACTCAAACTCCCCGAATTTTCGCTTCTCCCGAAGATGCAGGTTTGATGATATGCACTTGGCCTAATGGGGATAAGCCAGAAGTTCCAACATTATATAGCGATGAAGTATGGACAGGTATTGAGTATGAAATTGCTGCGTTGTGTATTTACACAGGTAACATCTCTAAAGCACTAAAAATCATTCAAGCTATTCGAGATAGATATGATGGATCTCATCGAAATCCTTGGAATGAGGTTGAGTGCGGTGATCATTATGTAAGAGCAATGTCTTCTTGGACATTATTACATGCCCTCACAGGAGTGGAGTATAATATAGAATTAAAACAATTTAAACTCGCCCCCAAAATGAATGTTGAAAATTTTGCATCTTTTTTTATTACAGGGACTGCGTGGGGACGAATAACACAACAAATAGCTAAAAACAAAGTTATTAATAACCTTTCTGTTTCTCATGGTTTTTTAGAAATAAACTCTATTCTTCTGGAGCAGCTGGGTGAATCTAAGCCTAATAACTGCATTGTCCACTTGAAAGAAAATCAAGAAGGAGAAAGTAAGTCCCTGAAAGCGACTATTTCAATGAATTACTTTGGTGCTGAAGTAATTCTTTCAGAAAACACAATTTTAAAAGAAGGTTTTGAGTTAATAGTGGAATTAAAATAAGTTTTTCTATTTTACAAAAAGAAGAAAGACATCCTCTATTTTGCTTATTTTTATATCATCTTATATAAATTTCTGAGTTTCGCAGTATATTTTTCAGACATAATTGAATATCATTTTATAATTGATAACAAAAAGAACAATTATAGAAAAAAAAAGTAAATAAAAAAAAATTAGCTAATTTTTGAACCGCATAATGCACAAAAACTTCCAAGTCCAGATAACTTAGCTCCACAATTTGGGCAAAAATTGACTTTCCTTTCAAGATTTGATATTGATTTTGCTTTATCTAAGTCTGGATGGAGTTTTAATTCTGGAGCACCATCGATCGATAATTTATTCAACGTTGCTAGCATAAAATACCCTTTCACCTGATAAATGAATCCGATAATTGCTGGAACGATTAAAAATCCTAATGAACTTAGGAGGACACCTTTTTTTAGTTTATCGCACCCCTTTATTACCTCTTCAGAAATATTTGCAGGAAAGATCTTAAAATTATTCTCAAAGAATGATTTTAAATTTTTCCACGCTTTCATTTCAGCAGCCACACCTACATATATAAACACTATACCAGATAACACAAGACCTATAGGTATAAAGAGAGAAAGATAGATGGGGTAGGATGAAGAAGTGAGGAAGAATAAACCAATGTTAACACCTCCAATCAGCAAGACAACTGTACCACATATTCTTGAGATAACACCCCTAATATATTTTGAGCGAAATTCATGTAACAACAAATTATTTAATACATAATTTGCCTTTTTGAGACTTGCCATAGCAATAAAAACAAAAATTAATGCTATAAAGCCAGCCATTCCTGTAGTAATGCTCACAATAGTTAAAATTGCTGCAACTTGGATATATTTCCCAAAATTATGGAATTCTTTATTAACTCCTATACTTGATATTTTCATTTTAGTACTTTAATATCGTGTTTTTTAATATATCATCTTTAAACATGATTGATTAAAGAGTGGGAGTCCATTAATTGTTAGAATTTTATTTATTCTCAGAAAGACAACGATTATGTAGATTTTTCTTTAAGCGATTATTATTTAGATTAGCATTATAAATAAATATGAAAAACTGAAGAAAGCTACTTGAAAGATTATAAAACGGCAGAAATTAACATTTCAGGAATAATTCAAGGCGTAGGATTTAGACCTTATTTATTCAATCTCGCTCGTTCTTTGAATCTAAATGGATATATATTAAATAGGGGAAATGCAGGTGTTAGACTGGTACTGCAAGGATCTTCAATAGATTTAACAAAATTTTTAGAATATGTGGAAGTAAAGAAACCAAAAATCTCATACATCGAAAAAATTGACGTTGAATATTTAGATAAAGTTGAAGAGTTTAATTCTTTAGAAATCCGAGAGAGTGAGCAAGGACGAGGTATTAGTTTAACACTTCCTCCTGATATAGCAATATGCGATAAATGTTTGAGAGATATGCGAGATACCCAAAAAGAAAAATATTATAACTACCCTTTTATTGCTTGTGCAGTTTGCGGTCCTAGATTTACAACTGTAACAGAACTTCCTTATGATAGAGAACGTACAACTATGATTAAGTTTCCTTTCTGTAAACAAGCTAAACCGGAGTCTTGCGAAAAAGAATATTCTGATTTTAATAACAGAAGATTTCACGCTCAGACCTTTGCCTGTTCTGTATGCGGACCTCATTACATGTTATACAATAAAGATAAAGAAATCATAAATGATGGAAAAATCGAAGATATATTATTAGACACTGCTAAAAAAATTAATTTCGGAGAGATCATTGCAATTAAGGGTATTGGGGGAACTCATCTAGTTTGCTTGGCAGATAAGAATTCAATTTTGAAGCTTCGGGAGAGAAAAGGAGAAAGAAAGTATAAACCGTTTGCTGTAATGGTGTCAAATCTAAAAATTCTTGAAGATTCCCTAAAGATTTCTAATAAAGAGCGAGAGCTATTACAATCTTTTCGTAGACCTATTGTTCTTCTAGAACGATCAAATACCAATGTAAATTCAAAATTAAGTAATCACATTGCTCCGGGATTAAGTAATGTTGGAGTAATGCTTCCTTATTCAGGTATTCATTATTTATTATTTGATTATATTGGAGAAAAACCATTAATTTATACCAGTGGGAATAAAAGTTACATTCCTATGTCAATAGAAAACTCAGATATATTTGAACAGCTTCACGATCTTGCAGACGCATTTTTGCTTCATAACAGACCCATTTATCAAAGAGCTGATGATAGTGTATTACGAATACATGATAAAAAGGTCAAAATAATTAGACGCTCTCGAGGATATGTGCCTGAATATCTCCGTTTACCATTTGAGGTAGATGTTCCTGCAGCAATAGCTACAGGTCCATTACTATCTACAACTGGTGCTATCTTAAGAAGAAATAGAATTTTTCCAACACAACACATTGGGAATGTGTCTCATTTAGAAACTTATGACTTTCTAAAGCATGCAATCTCTCACATGAAAAATCTTTTACAAATTAAAGATGCAGAGATTAAGTATGTGGTTTCTGATGCTCACCCTGGGTTCATTACAACTCAACTAGCTAAAGAACTGGGAGATTTGTATAATTGTAAAATCTATAGCATACAACACCATTATGCTCATATATTAGCGCTAATGGCAGAAAACAATGTGGAAAGAGATGAGAGAATAGTCGGTATTGCGACGGATGGTGTCGGTTATGGTGATGACGGTAATACTTGGGGTGGTGAAATTTTATTATCTTCTTATAATAATTACAAACGCTTATGTCATCTGGAGTATCAACCTATGATTGGAGGAGATAGATGCGTAAAGTACCCTGCTCGTATGGCTGCTTCGATTATACTAAACAAGTTGAAAATCGAGGAAGCAATGAAGATATTCAATAAAATCCAATTAGCCGAAAATCTAGAATATAAAGAAACTGAGCTAAATGCACTTGTCTCTCAATTTGATAAAGGAGATGAACAATTTTCTTCACAAAATATACCATTAACCAGTTCCACGGGAAGGATATTTGATACAGTATCTTATCTTTTAGGAGCATCGAATATTAAAACCTATAGGGGAGAACCTGCCATGAGGCTAGAAAGCATGGCCATGCAAGGAAATCCTAACAACGTTGAGTTTAGTATCAAATTTACTAAGAAAGATGGTATATATATAATAAATACATCTGATTTTGTTATAGAACTGATCTCTTTATTGGAAGAGAATAAATTTAAGAATGAAGATATTGCTGCTAAATTTCAAGTTGAGTTGGCAAAAACTTTCGCTGAAGTAGCCGTTAAAATTGCTGATGAGGTTCGTATAAAAAAAGTAGGCTTAACGGGAGGTGTTGCATATAATTATTCCTTTTCCAATACAATAAAAGAGTGGATTCGTCGTTCTGGGCTGATATTTTTAGAACATAATTCAATATCTCCAGGAGATGCCGGAATAAGTTCTGGGCAATTGACTGGAGGATTGTTTGAATACTTGAGGGAGAATTGAGACTAAAATAGATTTCAAATAGATAAATATTGGAGCAATTA
The DNA here is from genome assembly GCA_048882645.1 of Candidatus Thorarchaeota archaeon. Lineage (GTDB taxonomy): Archaea > Asgardarchaeota > Lokiarchaeia > Sigyniarchaeales > SOKP01 > Loki-b32. The sequence continues at coordinate 10,312 of JBHLRJ010000005.1, read as the reverse complement.
TTAAAATTAATATTATTATCACATAAGATAATTTTTAATTTTAAAATGATTGAGTCTAAAGAACATAGAGACGATCTGATACAAATTGCTAAAAAGTTAATAAGAAAACCACACTCGATCCCTACTGATGAAAAAAATGAGCCAACTGAGACTTATATTGAATATTTAAGCCTTATATATAATCCGGAAATCGCTAAAATAGTTCAACACCTCCCTGTTTTTCCCGAAGGGATTCAAGTTGTAAAATTCGCGAATGATCTTGGCATTGATAAAAATGAATTGATTGAAAAACTGAGTGAGTTGAATCGAAAACGATTTGTAGTTACCCGTGAGAAGATGTATTCTTTACCTAACGCTTTTATGATCTACGATGTCCCTTTCATTGTCAAAGAGAATTATGAGGGACCTGACGCTAAAAAATTTGCTGATTTAAGCAGAAAATTCTTCATCGATGATAAATATTACAAAAAGTGGGAGACCTCTTGGAAAGGTACTCCCTATATGAGAGTTTTAACTGTTAGTGAACAAATTGACCCAGAACATGAAATTTTACCCTTAGAACAAGTTTATAGCATCATTGATAAAAATAGCTCTTTTGCAGTTATCTCATGTCCATGTCGATTAAGAGCAGGAATTAGTGGTGTTAGGGAATGTACTGATAAATATCCCCTTAATAATTGCCTACAAATAGGTCCTGCGGCTGAAATTTTGGGTGAGGACCCTGGTAAAAAAAAAATCTCAAAACAAGAAGCTAAAGAATTAATGAGACAATCTGCAGAAGTAGGTCTAGTCTTAACAACTGACAATACAGCGAGATTCACTACTGTAATCTGCTCTTGCTGTGAATGTTGTTGTGGCATGCTAAGAGGTTTGACGGAATTTGATAATCCGAGAGCAATTGCCAAAGCAAATTTTATTTCTACTATTGATGAGGAATTATGCACAGCGTGTGAGACATGCTTAGATCGTTGTAAATTTAATGCTATTACAATCAATAATTTTGCCATTGTGAATCCAGATAAATGTATAGGGTGCGGTCTATGCGCTGTTACATGTCCTAGCGATGCAATTAAGATGAAAAGATTTGAAAGAGAAGTAATACCAGGATTAGATTAATGCTAAAATTGTTTATTTTTTATTATGGTTTTAACTAAAAGAATTATTCCGTGTTTAGATGTAACTGAAGGGAGAGTTGTAAAAGGTACCAAGTTCATTAATTTACGAGATGCAGGAGACGCTATCGAATTAGCTAAATTTTATGATGAACAAGGTGCAGATGAATTAGTGTTTTTAGATATAACTGCATCTTCTGATAAAAGAAAAATACTAATTGATTTAGTGGAAAGGACTGGAGATCAAGTTTTTATTCCTTTTACAGTAGGTGGGGGATTAAGAACTGTGGGTGATATAAAAGAAATTTTAAGGGCTGGGGCAGATAAGGTATCCATCAATACATCGGCAGTAAAAGATCCAGATTTAATAAAAGCAGGAGCTAAAAGATTTGGTTCCCAATGCATTGTTACCGCTATTGATGCTAAGAGAAATTACGTAAAATCACCAAATAAGGCTAAAGATAAGGTTGTCATTAAAGTAAAAGGTGGTTATTGTTGGTGGGAAGTTTATATACATGGAGGGCGTACTCCGACGAGCAAAGATGCAATTCTATGGGGTGACGAGACTACTAAGCTAGGTAGTGGAGAAATACTTTTAACCTCTATGGACTGTGATGGAACAAAGAATGGCTATGACTTAGATTTAACAAAAGCCTTTAGTGAAAGATTAGATGTTCCAATTATTGCCTCAGGTGGCGCAGGAAATCCTCAACACATTATTGATTCATTTATAATTGGTAAAGCAGATGCAGCATTAGCAGCTTCTATATTCCATTATAATCAATATCCTATAAAAGTAGTAAAACAAGAATGTAAAAATGCAGGGATTCCTGTAAGGTTATAACTTATGCCGTTTAAAATTGCTATTATAGATTATGAAATGGGTAACTTAAAAAGCATCTATAAACTTCTCCATCATTTAAATGTCGAATGTGTTATAACTTCAGACCAAAAAATTATAAAAGATGCTGATGGTGTAATTTTACCAGGCGTGGGAGCATTTGGTGATGCAATGAAGAATTTAGTAGAAAAAGCCCTTATTAAAACGATAACCGATTTGATGAGAGAAAAGAAACCATTACTAGGTATTTGCCTTGGTCAACAGCTATTGTTTTCTCGTAGTTCTGAGATGGGACACCATAGTGGATTGGATATTATACAAGGTGAAGTTGTTTCTTTTGATAAATCAAAAGTAGATAAAATCCCTCAGATCGGATGGAATAGTGTTCATTTTTTAGATGAAGATCATTTCTTAGTTCAAGGGATTCCCAATGATTCTTATTTTTACTTTGTACATAGTTTATATGGAATACCCAAAGAAAATAAGAATATTTTGGGTATGACTAAATATCGTGAAATTGAATTTTGTTCTATGGTTTGTAAAGATAACATTGTCGGAACGCAATTCCATCCCGAAAAATCAAGTAATTATGGAATACAAATGTACCAAAATTTTATCCAATACTGTAGGAAATAAATTTTAGCTTATTAGATTAAGCTAAGATTCCTTTCTCTCGCCCCTACGTAAAATATACTCCAACTTGGCCTCGAAGTTTCATGCCTCAAGATCAGTCGATAAGAGATCTGGTTGCTCGAATGAAATTAATTCCGATTCAAGAACTTATTCAAAACAAGCGCCTTCTTTTCTGTGAAGATTCAATCGTTCGGGGTACACAACTTAGAAAAACCATCCAGAGATTATATGAAATCGGAGCTCGTGAAGTTCATATAAGGCCAGCGTGTCCTCCTCTTATTTATAGTTGCAAATTTCTTAACTTTTCATGATCTCGGTCTGAATTAGATTTAGCAGGACGATGGGCTATAGAAGAACTAATAGGAAGAGATATTGAGGACCCTGCAGAATATATAGATCCCGAATCAGAGAATCATAAAGCTATGGTTGATGTGATCCGTAAAAGATTACGACTAACAACGTTAAGATACCAAAAACTCGAGAATCTTGTTAAGGTCATTGGTTTACCTAAAAAAAAGCTGTGCACATATTGTTGGGACGGAGTAGAATAGGAGGTCAAATATTATGGAGAATTTATTGATTTCGACTTTTTACAATTGAATCCTCCATTTGCGCAAGTTTTTCAACAGATTTTAATGGATAATTACCTGTTAAGCATGCTAAACATAGTTGATTTCTTGTAAGCCCTATAGCTGAAATTAAATCATCGATCGTCTGATAAATTAATGTATCTGCTCCTGTTTGTTTTTTAATTTCTTCAATATAATTATCTCCATATAATTTTTTAAATCTTCCACCAATTAGTTCATTTGTTGTAGGAAAATCAATTCCCATATAACAAGGGCTTATAATTGGTGGACAACTTATCCTTAAATGCACGCGTTTAGCACCACCTTTATCTTTCAACATTGAAACTATTTGCTGGGTAGTTGTTCCTCTCACAATTGAATCATCCAAGAGAATGACATCTTTCCCCTCAACGATACTTTTAATAGGATTTAACTTTTCTTTAACTGCAAATTTACGTTTTGCTTGACCCGGCATTATAAAAGTTCTATGAACATATCTGTTCTTCATTAATCCTTCCTCATAAGGTAATCTTGCTTCTTTAGCATAACCAACAGCAGCACTTCTACCTGAATCAGGCACAGGAACAACTATAGCATCCTCTTTTATCTCAGAAGTTTTTAAAATTGGGTCATTCTTAGCTAATTTCGTTCCTAGTCTCATTCTTGCTTCAGCAACAGATATACCATCAATAACAGAATCTGGTCGTGAAAAATATACGTATTCAAACTGACATATTGCTGTTTTATTAGATTTTATAACAGTTTCAGAATGAATATCCTTTTGATGGCTTAAATGTACTATTTCCCCTGGTCTAACATCTCGGAGCAATGTTCCTCCTACAGCATCAATAGCACAAGATTCAGATGCAACAAAATAGATATTTCTTTGTGAATTTTTTAATTCGCCAATACATAAAGGTTTAAAACCAAGAGGATCTCTTATTGCATAGATATCTCCATCAGATGTCATTAAGATTAAAGAATATGAACCGTCTAATAATTTACTAGTTAATGTTAAGATCTCTGGCCAATCTTCTGTTCCTACTGCAATAGAACCTATTAACTGAGCTATAACCTCAGTATCAGTATCCGTAATAAACACGCGGCCCATTTCATTCATATTCTTCTTTATTTCGTCAAAATTAGCGATTGTACCATTAAACGCCATGGAAAATTCAATTTCATTGTTCTTGAAATGAAATGGTTGCATATAATCTGAGGATTTGTATCCTAATGCTCCAGTAGTAGCATATCTATTATGCCCTATTCCAACATTACCCCAATATTGAGATAATATTTTATCAGCTAATACTTTTGAAACCAATCCATCTTTTTTATATGTAAAAATGTGTCCTCCTGTTTTTAATATAGAAATACCAGTTGACTCTTGTCCTCGATGCTGTAAAGCGATTAATCCTTGGTAAAGAAGCTTCGATACGGAAAAACCAATATCATTGCAGGTAACACCAAAAATAGCACAATGTTCTTTAAGTTTATTTTTAGTCAATTTTATTCTTCTACAAAATTGCATGATACCTAGTTAAGAAAGAGTGTTAAATTAATTAACTTCAATTAAAATAAATCATAAATAGTTTTTAATTATTAGTTTAATAGAATATTAAATTTTTCGACGAAAAGAGTGTTAAAAATAAAGAGTAAATCAAAATATATCGCTATTGCCATATTAGTGGGAGGTAAAAGTACACGTTTTGGAAGTGATAAAGGACTTTTTAAGGTCTCTGGAAAGCCACTAATTTCTTACCAGCTTGAAACTCTGATCCAACTTAAACACGATATATTTATAGTTACTCATTCTTTAAACCAAACCCACAAATATATGAAAACCATAGATTTAGAAAAAATATATGCATTTATCATTGACAATAAGGTTTTAAATGATGTTAAATCCACACATACTCCTATGATTGGATTATATTCTGCATTTGAAGAATTAAAGAAGCTGAATTATCAAAAGGTTCTAGCCTTATCATGTGACCTCCCCCTAATAAGAAAAGAAGTAATAGAATACTTGATAGAACAATCTAAAGGGTTTGATTGTTGTATTCCTCGATGGGAAAATGGATTCATAGAACCTCTAATCGCTATATACCCAGTTAAGCAAGCTTTAGATATAGCAAAGAAAAACATTGAAAAAAAATAATTCAAATTAACGAATCTGATAAGCCCTATGTGGAAAACAAATTTTGTATCAATTGAGCAAAACATAAAATCACTAGACAAAAAGTTACTTACATTTACTAATATAAATGAACAATCAGATCTCAATAAATTAGAGAGAATTTCTCTAGATCTTTGATTTATGGAAATTTATGAATTTATTTAGATGCAAAACAGTAAATGAAGGATTTTGAGAAATACTAGGTAAAGATTGATTTAGGTACTACTGCTCTGACTCCAGGTGTGATATCGACAAGCTGACTTATTCTGATATCAACTACACAACTGCAAAGAGCATAAGCCTCATATCTATTCAGGCGTTTTTCTTCTACCAACCAATCTATCATATCTTTTAATGCTATTCTACATGCATCATCAGTTGTTTCTCCCCAAGCGGTAGTCATAAAATATTCATCTGTTTCATATTGAGGTCGCTTGATTTTCTTGTTTTTATTAACTATTAGATTTATTGTTATTTCTGCATCGATTTCAACAGCTGTCCCACACACCTCTCCATCACCCTGAACTGCATGAATATCACCAACTCCAAATAAAGCCCCTTCAGCAAACACTGGCAAATAGACTGTCGTACCAACAGTGCAAGCACGTGAATCCATATTCCCACCATATTCATTAGGAATAAGAGTTCCATGAGATCCCTCAGTTGGTGCTACTATTAGTGTGCCTGGAAATGGATTAATAGGTATCTTAACTCTATCACTAAAGATAGCTTTTCCCTCTTTTATTGGAATTATCCTTGTCCAAGGTTCAGGATATTCTGAAGCCAAATAACCAAAATCAGGGATAATGCAACATGATCCTTGTTCTGTAACATCAATATTCAAAATATGTACTTCTAGAGTATCTCCTGGTTCTGCTCCTTCAATATAAACTGGACCAGTAGCAGGATTAACCCTCTCCATATCTAAATTGATGGGTAAATCTTCTGGTTTCTGAATCGCTTGGTTAAAGGCATCTCGACATTCAAAAACTATAGTATTTCCTGATTGAATTTTTAAAACTGGAGGATTACCTCTATCAGCTTTAAAAACCACATCTTTCATCCTTACTCGATGAATTTTTCCATCAACCAATTTTAATCACTAAAGAAGAAAAAAAAAGGGATATTAAAAACATTTTCAGAAGATAAGAATAGTCTTCATCTTCTTTTTCCATGTTCTTTTTAAGTACTCAGGACTTATAGAAACCTATTGGATTTATTTAACGGCTAAAATTAATTGATATAATCTAAAATTTAATATATGAGGACTACTAAAAAATGAGTTATATTAAAGCATTTAGTTTCAGTATGATTGCTTTTATAGGATTAAATGTAATTTTTTTCTTGATAGGATTCATAGTATTAGGAGTGCTAGATCTATTTTTTGAAGGCTTAGTAACTACCCCCACCAGTATCTTTGCTATGTTTTTAGGACCTATTATCTCTATCCCGTCATATACTGTTTTATGGTTGGGATATCCGTTTACTATAATCTCACAACTATCTGGATATATCACTGGAGCAATACCGGTAAACGGTTTCTTAATTATGATAATTGGATATATTGTTTCTCCTGTAATTGCTGTGGTTATTGCTGGTAAATTTGGAGAAAACAAAAAAAATTCCTTCCTTGGATGGTTCACAACTGCCATGATTTGTGCTATTGTTAACTTAATAGTAGCTGTCGTTGAATTGACTATAGATGGGGCCCCACTTGATAGTATAACTCTCCAAATAATTTTTTCAATTGGTTTAGGTATAATTTATGCTTTCTTATATGGTTCTATATCCTTTCTAGTCGCTGATTAAGACTATACTTTTATTATTTACTATTTTTTTTTCTCTTCCCATTTTATACCCCTCTCGACAATCCCTCCATTTTATGTGTGAGCACTCTCGTATTACTCTTTTGCACTAAATATTGATATGGCTTTAATGGGGATGACAATTCCAATTGAATGGGTATTAGCTAATTTAATGCTTATTGATGGATTGGCGTAATTCATGGTCTACTCTATGGATGCATTTCCCTATTGATCCCTGATTAAGATTAAACCTTTTTTTTTAATTTTAATTCTTTAAATTAGGAAAAGTCTGAAATCATCTATTCAAAAGAGAAAAAAAAAGAGAATTAAATTTTTTAATCTTTGGTGCCCATTATTCCTCCAACTAATCCTAAAACGCCACCACCTAACAATAGGTATGTACCTAGTGATACTCCACCCAACGGGACATCGAGTGGAAAAATACCCGGCGCAATGGGATCACTTACGAGTAATGATGCATAAGGAGTCATATCTGGTACCCATCCATAAACTGATATTAGTATCACTATACCCATTCCAAGCACTATGATAGAACCTAGAATTGCAAATGCTCGGGCTGCTAACCCTAATAATTGTAAAATTCCAGATACTAGAAAAACGATAAGAACGATTGCAACTATGTAGACTGTCATCGTCTCTCCCGCAACATAATTTCCTGGATTTTCCATTATGTCTGAAAGATTCAGAATAAAACCTATTCCCCAACCATAAGTGGATCCTCCTGCGTTAAAAAACGAGAAAAAAAACGTCGAAACAAGGGTTAATAAGGCACCAACTATTACAAAAAACTTTCCCGCAGCCATATTTTTTTCACATAAATAATGTTTTTTTTATATTTTCAAAATGAATGATTGATATTAATACTAATTACTTGTCTGATTAACATATTAGTCATATATCTTCAATAAAAGAAAAAAAGTATTAATTTAAAATGGTCCTGGACCATAAATAGTGGCGATTATCCCTATAATTCCTGCTGCATATAATATATATAATCCTATGTCGAAGGTGTTTAGGCCTAATATTGCCCATGGAATATATCCCTCAACTAAAGGTGTATTTGTCCCCAACAAGTTTTCAATCCAAACGGTTTTATCCACAACGTTAAAGCTGCCTAAAAAGATTAAAATCCCCATACCAAGTACCAATAATGTCCCAAATAGAACAAAACCTCGTTTCTTAGTACCTAATATCTGAAAAAGTCCCGCTGCTAGGAATAATATAAAATAAATAGCAACAATATAGACTGCAAAAGAAGGTATACCTAAAGTAGTTCCTAAGCTGGGGGCTTCTGTAAACATTGCTGGAAAATTAAAGATAATTCCTAAACCACTTGCATAGTAGGTTGTACCTGTGTTAATTGCATACCATGAAAATAAATAAGTGGCAATTATTGTTAATATTCCAGAAAGAATACTTAATTTTTTTCCAACTGACATTATTACTCATATTTTTTAATTTTTAATATAAAATAGCATTAAATCTATATATAATATTAACTCTTTTGTCGTAATTTGGTTTTAGAGAAGATAGATTGATAGGTGTATAAATTAGGATATCTATTTATCAGAAAGGTAAAAATAATTACATTTTCAACAAATCAACAAGTTCTACAACAATATTTAAATATGTACAATTGATAAATATAATAACAATGTTCTTTAAATCTCTCTTGAAAAAATCATTGCTATTACTAGTACTCAGTTTGTTAGTAGTAGTAGTATTACTCTAAATCAAGAGAGACGAACCTGATTCTTTTTTTGATATAGCTTTTCTCAACGATTTGTTCTCTCTTGATATCCAGTTAATTCTATCTTAAAAAGAAATCTATGGTTCGGAGAATTTATTGGAAAATATAGTAGGAGGTGATAAAATGGAAAAGACTGAAAAGCAAATTGCTATAGATTCGTATATTAAAAGGACAGATATTGATTGGGCAAAATATCTTGATTATACACGATTTTTCGAACCTGCTGAAATAAATAACATCTCACAGGACCTTTTTCAAAAAGATGCTGATGAGATTAAATAAACTATTTTGCTCAAATATAATTCTATAATAAAATCTTATCCTTATATTAGAATTTATAATAAATCTTTATAAAAATAATAGATTCTTTAAATTAGTAGATTTAATACTTTAAGTTATAAAATACAAATTTGTATCAAACTCATTAATATAATCAAGGAAAATAACTATGAACGACATTATTATAAAAAATGGCTTGGTTTATGATCCTTTGAATAGTCTTGAATGTGAAAAAAAGGATATCCATATTAAAGATGGAATCGTTGTAGAAAAAGTTAATGGAGATGCTAAGATTATTGATGCGTCTGGAATGATTGTTTTTCCAGGAGGTGTTGACATCCATTCTCATATAGCTGGAACTAAAGTTAACTCAGGGAGATCGTTTCGACCTGATGATAAACTTGAAGAATTCAATGAAAAAAAGACTAAATTAACACGAAGCGGAACTGGTTGGTCTGTGCCCTCAACCTGGGTTACTGGATATCGTTATGCCAGGCTAGGTTATACAACTGTAATTGAACCCGCTATGCCACTACTGAAAGCACGACACACTCATGAGGAATTTTTAGATATTCCAATTATAGACAAAGCAGCAATACCATTACTTGGGAATAATTGGTTCGTAATGGAATTTATTAAAAATAAAGAGTTTGATAAATTAGCTGCATATGTTGCATGGGTATTAAAAGTGACAAAAGGATATGGCGTAAAGATGGTAAATCCCGGAGGAGTCGAAAATTGGACTTGGGGAAAAAATGTATCCTCTTTAGATGACCATGTATTCCATTTTGAAGTTACTCCGAGAGAAATGTTGGAAGGACTGTCAACTGCTAATGAGAAACTTGGATTACCTCATACTGTTCATGTTCATGCTAATAATCTTGGGCACCCCGGCAATAAGGAGCATACTATTGAGACTTTTAAGGCTGTAGAAAAAGTACCTTCAAAAAAAGGAAGAGATTCTACTCTACATCTTACACACTGTCAATTTAATGCCTATGGCGGATCAAATTGGGGTGATTTCGAATCTGGTGCTCCAGATATAGTTGAATATCTGAATTCTCATAAACATGTAACCATAGATATGGGTCAAGTCGTATTCGGTAAGGCAGCAACCACCACT
>JBHLRJ010000004.1:0-59349 GCA_048882645.1 Candidatus Thorarchaeota archaeon | reverse complement strand
GATATTTATCAATTATGGTTATGGTTTTTATAAATAAATTCACTCTTGTGTTGAATGTTACATTTTTAAAGATAAAAACAATATTATATTCAACTAAGTCTGAAGCTTACTCTATTAAGTAAATTTAAAGAATAGATATTAAATTAAAACTAATCGGATATTTGGGTTGCTATCGGATTTCACCTTCAAGATTGTTTTGTTTGGGGATTCTCAAACTGGGAAGACTACTTTAACTCACAGGTTTTTAACTAACTTATTTAAAGATGATATTCAAATGACTATTGGTGTTGATTTTCTATTAAAAGCAATTGAAGTTAATGGTGAAACTGTGAAACTTCAAATTTGGGATTTTGCTGGTGAAGAGCGGTTTAGATTTTTGTTTCCCTCTTATATAAAAGGTACGAACGGAGCAATATTCATGTATGATATTACTAATTATCGATCATTGGCCCATGTTGATGAATGGTTCCAAATTGTGAATAATGAAATTAAATATTATTTACCCATCATTTTTGTAGGAGGAAAAACTGATTTAATCCATCTTAAAGAAGTTTCGACTAGAAAAGCAATGAAAATTGCTATGTCAAAAAATGTTGATGGGTTTATTGAATGTAGTTCTAAGAATGGAGAAAATGTACACAAGATATTCAACTTACTAGCAAAATTAATTCTCAAGAATGTTAATTCAAATCAGAAGTAATTTTGAATTATACCTAAATGTGAAGGGATTCAAGTTTATTTTCACTAGGTTTTCCAGTAATTGGATTCCAGTCCCTGTATTTGTAGAATAACTTTTTCAAACTCTTAAAGTTCGGAGTTCTTCCTGCCGACCCTCCCTCTGAAAGAGGCCTTAATAATATATTAGGTAAATTATCGTCTTTAGCTGTTAAACCCATTTTAATATTAAACATTCTTTTCATGTTTAAAATCCTCTCCCCATAGTTTCTTACTTCATCAAGACCAAATTTTAAACCAGTTGTGTGTTCTACCATAGATGCAACTTGAGATGGCAATGGATTACAAAAGGAACACATTATAATCGAGCTATAGAATGCTCTATAATCCATTATAATGGAACACACTCTTGCCATTTCTTCATTATCCAAATATTTATCAAGAGTAACAGTTGGAGCATTAAGTTCTTCAAAAGGCACTCCCATTAACACATAATACATATCACATAGATTATGCGATGGACCCTTATGTGCTCCGCCAATACCATATGCAATCGCCATACCATAATTTGAACGAAGATCATGATAGGTAACTTCTAACCCATTTACAGTTGCAATCTCATCTTGAGAGATATTAAATTTTTTTGCGAGGGAGTCAGAACCATCTGCTAAGATGTTTCCAATTCCATCTCTAAAGGCAATTTTATCCAAAATTTTTTCAACAGTTTTAATATTTCCCCACTCTGGTTTGATCCCATCGATTTCTTGTTGATATATATTCCCTTGATAAAAATGATGCGTTAAACAGCCAATGACTCCCCCAGAACTGATAGTGTCAATTCCATAATCAAAGCATTTCTTATTTATATATACAATTGATTCCAGATCATCATTTAAAATCAAACTCCCATAACTTACAATAGTTTCATATTCTGGTCCTTCTATCTCATCTGTTTTGAATTTGCCTTCTTTAATTGCTACCCTACGACCACATCCAATCACGCATGAGTGACAATAGCGATTTTTAACTAACATACTATCTGCCATAGTTATCCCCGAAATTTTATATGCTTTATCCCAACCCCCTTGACTAAAATATTTAATATCTAATTCTCCTGTAATATTATAAGTATCTAAACCACAAGACGTACCAAATTGTCTTAAAACTTTGGAAATAATGGCTGATTTTACATTTTCTCTAGCAAGTTCAATAGAAACTCTTAACTTCTCCTCATTAGCAACTTCTAACTTTACTTTGCTCCCCTTCACTATTATTGCTTTTAATTTTTTTGCTCCTAAAATTGCCCCCATACCAGTTCTTCCTGCTGCTCTTTCTTCGGAAACAATATTAGCATACTTAACAAGATTTTCACCCGCTGGACCGATACAAGCTACCTTTGCCTTGTCATTTCCAAAAACTTCTTTTAGCTTCTTGGTAACAAAGTATGTTCCCTTACCCCATAGGAATTCTGCATCTTTAATATTTACGTTCTCATCCTTAATTTCCAAATAAACTGGAAAAGCTGAGGCTCCAGAAATTATTATTCCATCATATCCTGCCTTTTTAACCTCTGCACCAAACCAACTACCACAATTTGATTCACCCCATAATCCTGTATAAGGAGATTTGGAGCAAACAACCCATCTTCCCGTATTGGGAGCAAAGGTTCCCATTAAAGGACCAGTCATAATTATTAAGATATTATCCGGAGAGAGAGGATCGGTATGTTTATCTACCTTATCGTATAAATATCGACATGCATAACCCGCACCACCTAAATAATCCTTCGCAATGCTTTGATCCAATGGTTTTATAGAAATTTGACTACTTGATAAATCTACATGAAGTAATTGACCTTGAAAGCCTTTTAACATCTGATAACCAAAATGTAATTCAGTTTTTTTAATTGGTATAAGAAATACATTTTTTATTTATTATTTTTGCTCTTTATTTCTATTTATTAATCCAATCTTTTTACAAGATTTTGAACCATTAAGAAAATTTTTTTTTTAAATTGAATATTCTTTAGATTATGACTACAAATTTAGAATTGAAATGGAAAGATCTTGTTTCACCAACCATGAGTCCTGATGATTACTTAGAGAAATATGAAGAAAAAACAGGAAATAACTATAAATCCTATGAACCGAAATCAGATATCCTTGATAAAATCCTTAGTATCCTAAAGGATAAAAATGAAAAATTAAAAATTGTAGTTTTAGGCGCTGATTGGTGTCCAGATTGTAACATAAATGTTCCAAGAATGATTAAAATAATTAAAATGATGAATAGTAAAGAAGTTAATTTTCAAATTCTTTACGGTATAATGGTTAATGCCTTACACAAACCAGAAGAATCAATTTGGCATAAGAAACGGTCACCTCCAGAAGCAGTTGAGCCTAAGTTTAATTTAAAAAAAATACCCACCTTTTACTTCTTTAATGCTAAGGAAGATTTCATAGGACAGATCGTAGAAAATCCTAAGGACTCTTCAACTCTTGAAGAAGATCTATTTGAAATCTTAGAATCAAACTTATAGACATTAAAAACAAGATTGTTGAGTTATTAGTACAATTTAGTTTCTAAAATCCTTAAGATTTTTATTAATAGATGTTTTTAATAATTCTATGACGAAACTTAAAGTTAAGAAAGTTATAATTTTTAAACATGGTGTGTCCTATTACATTCTTGAAGGAACTTTAAAAGGATCAAGTACATATGAGATAGAATTTAAAGTCGATGAGATGAATGATGTATTAAAATCGCTTTTTGTGTTAGATACTAGTGAAAAAGGATATATCTCATCTATTTCATACGATGCTGCTTTAGAAACTTCTCAGTTACTAAAATCTATAATGTTAAATATTCCCGATAGAGACTCCTTTTCTTCTCTCATAACACAGATTAAAGGAGCCAATGTAAATTTAACAATTGGCGGGGCAAAAAAAATTTCAGGTCAAATCATGGGAATTGAACTCATTGAAAAACTAAGTAAATCCGAAAAAATCGTTGAAAAGATATTGATACTCTTACAAGATGATGAGGTAATAACCAAAATCCCCTTCTCAGAGATTAAATCTTTTGATATATTGAATGATGAAATAAAAAAGGATTTAAAATTCTTCTTAGAAACAGTTATAGCTGGAAAAAAGAAAGATGCAAAAAAAATTATAATTAATTGTGAATCTGGAGGTGATGATGAAATAGAGAGAAATATCTTTGTCTCTTATATCCGTGAGAGTCCCATCTGGAAAACTTCTTATCGGCTAATAATGAGTAAAGAGCAAGCGTTAGAGCAAAAATGCTTACTCTCAGGGTGGAGTCTCATAGAAAACACCACAAATCAAGATTGGGGAAATATTGAATTATCTTTAGTTGCAGGGATGCCTGTTTCTTTTGTATATGAATTTTATAGGCCAATATTTATCCAACGTCCAGTAATTCAACCTCCTAAAGTCTTAAGTGCTCGTCCTACTGAAATTGAGGAAGGATTAGAAATGGAAAAGTTTGAAGATTATGGAATGGAAATGGCAGAACCCGCTGCTGCGCCAGCAATGAAAAAACGAGCTGTAGCAGAACGTGTAAGAGCCCCAGGAAAACATGGAAGGCTTGGATTAATCGCAGGTTCTGGTGGTTTATCTGATGAAGCACTCCAAGATAAAATTCAATCACAAACAAAAACCCAGACAAAAGATTTAGGAGAACTTTTTGAATACAACATCTCAAATCCAGTGACGATTAAGAGAAAACAATCTGCCTTGGTTCCTATATTAACTGAATCCATAAAGGCAAAGAAAATTTTGTTATACAACAAACATGAGCATGATAAAAATCCTAATGCCTGTCTGGAGATTACAAATAATACAAATTTAACGTTAGAAAGAGGACCTGCTACAATAATCTATGATGATAATCTTGCGGGTGAAGCAATCATCCCATTTTTGAATAAAGATGATACTAGATTACTTAATTACGCTGTGGAACAAGCAGTAATTATTATTCATGAAGAAAAATATGAAAATCTAAGTGTACACAGAGTAACTTTTGGAGGCGGCTATTCTTATGAACATTATTTTACTAATTTGATGTCTACATATAAAATAAACAATAAAACGGATGAAGAGAAAGAACTATATCTTGATCACCCCAAGACTGATGGCTATAAGTTCATTAGCAAGACTGTTGAACCTGAAGAAACTCCAAACTACTGGCGTTTTAAGATTACACTTAAACCAAAAAATGCCATTAATTTCAAACTTACAGAGCAAAGAGAAAATTATTCAAGTAATTATCTATGGAATTACAGCAAAGTAGATCTTATGAAAAGAGTCGTATTTTATGTTAAAAAGAAATTCATAGACGCTGAACTTGAAGCTAAATTGAAAGAAATTGCAGACTTAATCCAAACTTTAAATGATTTAATGGCAAAGAGAGAAAAATTGAATGAAGAAAAAGGATCAATGACTGATGAACAATCTAGGCTACGAGAAAATATATCAGTCTTAGGTGAGGACACTCAATCTCTATCATTAAAAGAAAGATACATAAAAAAATTGAATACACAAGAAACTAGATTTGAGGCAATTAAAAAGGAACTCGTGAAATTAGATAATAACATTCGAGAATTGAATAAACAAATTCAAGATGAGATGAAACAGCTCTCGCCACCTTAATTTCAAAATTCTAAAATAGAAATATGAATTCAATTTACTAACTGAAATAATTAAAGTTTTTTTTCTTTGAAATTAACTCTCAGTATGTGGGATATTGCTGGTCAAGAACGATTTGAGTTCTTTAAGACAGATTTCTTTAGCGGAGTTGCTGCAGTGGGATTAGTTTTTGACTTAGGACGCCCAGATACATTTGATTCTATTGATGATTATTTCGATGATATAAGAGATCGTTCTGGAAATATTCCAATTATCTTAGTTGGAAATAAGAGTGATTTGAAAAAAGAAATCGGAGAAGTTGTTCCACGAGAGAAAATTCTACAAATGGTCAACCAATATAATCTTTTTGAATATATTGAAACATCTGCTTTAGAAAGTATTAATGTGGAAAAATTGTTTTATCGCTTAGGTTTAACAGCATTATTAGATTTTAAGCCACGAATTGGAGAGGTTGTTGATCTTGACCATTTTAGGTTTAAAATTTTACTTGTAGGTGCTGCTGCGGTTGGAAAATCTTCATTAATTAATTCTTTTGTTAAAAAACAGTTTGAAGAAAATTATAAACTAACGGTAGGATTAGATTTAATGACACAAAACCTTGAAATTGAAGATGATGATATACCTATAGAAACTCATAATTTAATTAAAGATTCAATCAAAAATGTAAAGAAGTTTATTAAGAAATATCGGAAACAAGATGATCAATCAGACTAGTTAGTTAATCTAAAACAAATTTCAAGCCAAGAGAGTCTGTAAAATTCAATGATATAGGTTTGTATTATTTCCCCCTTGATATTTTTTCTTAAATAGCCATAATTATTTACGATAACTTGTTTTTTCTATAAATTCGTATTTTAATGCAAAAAGAATTAAATTAGCATTTCTTAATTAACTCAAATAAATAAGGTGTGAAATATGAGTATAGACAAACTTGAAGAGCAGAAAGAGGAGTTATTAGACCAAATAGAAGCTCTGGAAGAAAAGTGCGATACATTGCCTATTTGTGAAGAAGATGATGGGTGTGAAAGATGTGAAGCATATGCAAAAATCGAAGAACTTTCTGCTAAAGTGGAAGAATTAGAAGATAAAATCGAAGAATTGATGGGAGAAGACGAAGATTAAACCCTCAAAATAATACTTTTTTTAATTCTTTTTATTTTAGTTTTTTCATTAACTTTTTTAATTTTAACACTCATGCAGCTAATTTCAGTTTAACAAAGTATTTATTAAATCTCTATCTCTACTGAAAAATACAATAAAGAATTTAAGTTAGTCTAATCTCTTCTTTTATGGTATTAAAATTTGGAGAGTAAATTTTATGGCAGAAATAGATTATAGCAAAATGTTCAGCTGTCCTCGTTGTGGAGCACAGGGTGCAATCTATCTTTTAAAAGTTGCTGGAAGTAAAGTAATCGTTAAACAAAGATGTCCAATTCATGGTGGGAGAAGTTTTACCTTCCCATTAGTTCAAAAAGATGTGTTAATTCCTGAGATTGAAAGAAATATATTTCGATGTTATAAGTGCGGTCAGGAAGCTACAGTAAATAATATGAAAATATCAGGACCTTGGACTTTAATAAAATGTTCTTGTCCGTCTCATGGCTTTAAATTACCATGGCAAAAAATTTGGAGCACCGTGTACAACGAGATGGCTAGAAAATCAGATGAAAAAGCACAGTTGACACAACCTGTAGCATCTGTAGAAGCAGAAGTACCAAAACCTGAATCTATAGAAAAGAAAGGATTTTGCCCAGATTGTGGGGCTGAATTAACAGGACTCGAAAAATTTTGTGGCACATGTGGTACTAAATTAGAATAACCTATTTTTAAATATAAATTAAAACTTTTTTTTCCTTTTAATTTAAAAATAAGAGAATCATTATAAATTCTTGAATAATCTCCTGAGTCCTCTAGACATAATGAGCTGTTGTACTTGTTTTGTACCACCAACAACTTCTAGTATTCGTGATACGCTTATGTAATCCTGCATTAGAGTATTATCACATACACCTGCACCTCCCATCAGGTTTGCGGCTTCAAAGCAAACAGTTTTTGCTAAATTAGCACTATTATATTTGTATTGACTAGCTGAGGATACCATTGATTGAGCTAACGGTTCTGGTAATCTTCCTTTATATTTTTCATTTTTTTCATCATACGTCTCCGCAAATTTCAAAACTCCATGAGTTAATGCCGTTGTTTTAGCCCACAAATCTGCCAATGTAAATCCGACTCCTTGAAACAGTAAAATCTCCTTATCAAACTGCCTCCTCATATTGGCATAAATAACAGCATGGGCTAAAGCTCCCCAACACGCACTTACACATCTTACAGCAATAGCAATTCTCTCTGGAATCAATCCTTCAAAAAGGTGCTCTCTACCTTTACCAATTCCCCCCAATATATATTCTTTTGGCACTTTAAGATTTTCAAGACGCTCTTTTCCAATAAATAATTTGGGTGTCCAAGGTATTCCTACTCGCTGGCAATTCCACCCATTCCAAGATGTATTAATTAAAAACTGTCCCATTAAATTTCCTTGATTTTGCTCTGCTGTAGCATAAGCTACAGCCCATTTTGACTTGGGGGCATTGGTATTAAAAATTTTAGTTCCGTTTAATAGGAAAGATCCATCCTCTTGCTCAGTACATGTAGTTAACTGATGAACCGCATCCGATCCCCGTTCCGGTTCTGTAATTAGTAAACATCCTACTTCTTCCCCAGTAACTAGCTCTTTTAAGGCTTGTAGTCTCACAGGTATATTTTCGTGATGAGCATAGATTGGATTAAGGCAAATAACAGTGGCACCAGTACTCATAGCAAATTGAGGATCAAAATTATCTAAAGCCAAGATTCTCATAAATTCAATAGCCATGCCATAATCCTCATAATTTAAGTCAATGCATGCATAAGGAGTCTGACGGGTAATATAACCTTCTTTCCCAAAATCTGGAACCCAATCATAAATATCCTCATCAGGTCCATGAGTTATTTTGTGATCTTTTTCATAATTTAAACAAAATTTCTGCACCTGATTAAGAAATACAAATTGTTGCTCCGAAAGAATTGAACTCAAATTATCATTTACGAATTTGTATCTGTTCTCAAGGCTCATTTTTTCCAAAATCTCATCATTAATAACTTGAGTTTCATATCGTTTCTTTTCACTCATTTTTACCAATTTTTCATTTATTTTATTTCTATAATGTGCATTCTAAATAATTTTGCTTTTTTAGTTTTTTGGCGTTAATGTTTTTTAGTCTCTTTCTAGTATAGGGATTAATCTAAACTTTCCTTCCAAACTTTTTGATATAGCTCCTTTTGTGAAGAGTAGAGGAAAATATTGCCCCCTCACATATAATTTCATTAAATCTTTATAATGCTTATGAAATGATAATCCCGACTGACCTCCAGGAAGAGCTCCAAGAGACTTGTCCCAATCTGATAAATCATGAATTTGACGCATTGACGGCCCTACTACTACCTCATAGTTATTTTGAGTACTGAAATATCCATTATTTAGTGTATTTGGGTCACCACCGACTTTAAAGGGTCCAATATTTAAGACCTTTGCTGCTTCATTAGCTTGAGAGAAAGGGTGAGTCAAAATGAGTTTATGGAGATTACCCCATTGCCATTTATGATGATCAGAAGAGATTTTCTTTGTAAGAAAGCTTATTGTTTTATTTAGTGTTTCAAGAAGGAGATCTCTAAGTTCTTCACTTCTTTCCTCATATAATTTGAATAACCTTGTAAGCTCAAAAGGAAATATTTCAAAATAGATATTGAATAGTTCTTCCCCAATGAGAGGAGTTAAGATAGCTTTAAATATTTCTTGACACCAAATTTTATAAATGGTTCCGGCTACTGTTTTTTTTGATAAGAAAAAATCCCATTTTTCTAATAATGCTATAATTTCCTTATGTAAATCTGATAAAATCTTAGGTTTCACTATTTTTAGGATTTTGGGCAATAGTTCCGCAGCTTCTTCGGTAAAATAATCAAACTGGAAGTTTTGAAAATCTTGTAATGAAAATTTTTCTTTAGATTGGAGTAGTTTTTTTAATCTAATTTGACGGTAAGGTTTTACTCCATCCAGATTAATAAGTACCCCATTTGGGGCTTTATCCTCGTTGTAATTTGCTGTGTAGACAAAACCATGGTCAGGATTATAAATTGAAAGCATTTTTTCAAATGGTGCCAAACCTCTCCAGTTAAATTTCTCATCGGTACCTGGAGTTATGGTCGCTCCATTTCCATGCTTCCGCATAGGAAGCTTTCCTGCTTGTTGATGACCGATATTGCCTTCCTTATCACCATAAATAAAATTTTGTGGTGAAATTGTTAACATACTACATCCTTTACGAAATTCCTTCCAATTTGAAGCAGTATTAATTAGTAAAAAACCTTCTAATGTTTCTTCTAGTTTTGCACCAAAACTTGACCATCTTAAAGCAAATTTTTCAGGAAGATTAATTTTATGTACAGCTGTCGTTAATTCAATATATTCGACAACAGGTCCAAAAACAGTATTTTTCACTGTAAAGGGAACTAATTCCTCTTTGCCAGAAATTTTTATTGGTTCCTCTAATATTTCAAAATCCATCCATTTATCGTTGTATTTATATTGGTTTTGCTTTTCTGGATTTAGCTCTAATCTAAAAAGATCTACAGTATCAGCTGATCCATTAGTGACTCCCCAAGCTATATTTTCATTATGACCAATAGGCAAAACAGGTGTACCTGGGAAAGAAGTTCCTATTGCATTTAATTCTGGGCAATTTAGATGGACAAACATCCAAATAGCTGGCACCGTAAGTGTTAAATGTGGATCACTAGCCAACAATACTGCACCTGTCTCAGATTTACTCGGTTTTATAGCCCATGAATTGCTACCCAGAGGTTGATCTGAATTTACTCCTGAGTAAAGTGGAAAAACTCTTTCTGCCATTTGTGTTCCTAATTTTTGAATTAAATGCTCACGTAAGATTTCTAATGGATAGCTTCCATTTCCTAATCCCCACTCAATCAAACTAACAATTTTCAATGTATCTTCTAATTTCCATTCGTTTGGAGTTATATTGAGAATGTTAAATTCGAGAGGGAGGTATTCTTTTGCTTTATCAATATATGCATTCACGCCCTTTACATATGAATTTACTGCTTGAAAAATCACGCTATTGGGATTACTAGATATTTCCTTAGCACATCTCTTAGCAATTCGATGCAATCCAATAATTCTATAATGCTTATCTCTGTTTAGTGTGGTTTCTCCAACTAATTCAGATAATTCTCCAGAAACTACTCGACGGAAAAATTCCATTTGCCATAGTCTATAACTTGCATGAATAAAACCTTGAGCAAAAAATAGATCATTTAATGATTTCGCAAAAATATGCGGGATACCCCATTTGTCCCATAATATTTCAACGTCTTCCTTAATTCCCTTTATTTCTTCACTTCCCGATGTTAACGGAAAAGCATTTTTAGCAATATTAAGTAATTCTTCCATGTTTAAACTACCACAAATGATTTAGTTTTAAATAATATTATATGAATTATAAGGAGTTTTAAAAAAAGAAAAAGAAAGAATTAAGAATTTAGAGCATTTTAAACAATTGTCTTAATGCCATTGACATTATATATTGCTGAATTTGCCGAGATCCTCCCAAAATTTCCTGTATTCTAGAAATATTTACATAATCTTGCATCATAGTATTATCACTTAAACCAGCTCCTCCCATTAAGTTAGCCGCTTCATAACATATTTCTTTTGATAAAAGAGTGCAATGATATTTAAACTGGGAAGCGCTTGCCACCATTGCTCGTGATATGTTCCCAGGGATTTTTCCCTCGAATTTTTCCATTTTTTCGTCATAGGCTTCACAGAATTTTAATAATCCAAGTGTTATGTTGGTAGCTCTCGCCCATAGATCAGTTAATAAGAATCCCACGCCTTGGAATTTAAGAATTTCTTGATCAAATTGCTTTCTCATATTCGCATATATAGTGGCGTGAGATAATGCTCCCCAACATTGAGATATAGCTCCACAAGCAATACCAATTCTTTCAGGAACTAATCCTTCAAAAAGATGTTCTCTTCCCTTGCCAACACCTCCCAAAACATATTCTTTAGGCACTCTAAGATTTATAAAACGCTCGTGTCCAAGGAAAAGTTTTGGAACATAAGGTATATTTACTCTATCACAGATCCATCCTTCCCATGATGTATTAATCAGAAATTGAGCCATCAAATTTCCATTATTTTGTTCTGCCGTAGCATATGCGACAGCCCATTTTGATTTTGGAGCGTTAGTGTTATACACTTTTTCACCATTCAATATAAAACTTCCATCTTCTTGTTCTTCACAAACTGTTAATTGATGTACTGCATCAGATCCTCTTTCTGGTTCTGTTATGCATATACACCCAGGAGCCTTACCTGTAACAAGATCTTTTAAAGCTTCAAGTCTCTCTGGAACATTTTCATGGTGTTCAATAATTGGATTTATTGCTAAAACAGTTGCTCCGCTTCCCATCGCATATTGAGTATCAAACATATCTATTGCTAGATAGCGAAGGAAATCGGCCACAGCTCCCCAATATTCATAATTAATATCAATCATTTCAAAATTATGTGCTCGAGTAATATATCCTTCAGCCCCAAATGCGGGAATCCAATCATACACATCTTCTTCTGGACCATGTGTAATATTATTTTTTTTTTCGAATCTCATACAAAACTTTTGGACTTTCTTGAAGAAAGAAAATTGTTCTTGAGATAAAATTGGCATCAAATTAGTATTGATGAAATTGTAACGATTTTTGAGACTAAGCTTTTCTAAAATTTCATCATTTATGACTTGATCCACATACTTAGGCATTATTATATCCCCACCTTGCATATTTAAGATTAATTAAATAAATAACTACACTAGTGAAAAAAGAAAATTAGTTTTTTAATTTATGTAATGAGATTTATGATATTAGTAATATTGTCTCTTTTTTTAAAAAGGATAATTATATTATAGTTATTACAATTCATTTTTTGTACATATATTAACATATTAACTTTTGCAACCGATTTGAAAATCTTTTAGAAATGACAAGTCCCGTTTCAAATGGGCAATTTTTCTTAAATTGAATAACTGAAATAAAATGTTGACTGATTCCTATTAATGAGAGAACCCCAAACTTCTCTAAAGAGATCAATTCATTGACTCTATAATTCCCTGAAAGAAATCTACCCTCTAAAAGGCGAATAATTTCTTGAAGGATATCATCTTCTAAATTTGATACAATTACCCTCCCTGTTTGAGTTAATAAACCGGAAGCTACTACAAAAGAAGAAAAAGTGTGCAATTCATTAAATATATCCAATAAGTCTTTTTGAATTTCCTCAGATACTATTTGATTCCCATTTTCCATCACACTATCCACATTTCTCTCAAAATCAAGAAATTTCGTTATTTCACCATCATAATTATCAGTTAACAGATTTAGATCAAACTTTTGTAAGAATTGGGTTTTTATTTCTCGTAATTGGTTTCTTAGTTCCACTAAGTTATCTGTTCGATCACTGAATAAAGCAAAAAGCAGTTCATCATTTTTAATTTTCTCAATTTCGAATATAAAACGAAATAAACCAACTTCTATTGCGGATAATTCTTCGGTTTTGAGAGTTTGTTTTACAAATGAAAAAATTGCACTTAAAAAACTACTTGTTAACTTTACGTTAAAAATATCTTCATAGGTTTTATAAAAGATTAATTCTCCAGTGTTTCCTTTCATTATGAAGATATTTTTGATCATTCAACTCAAAATATTCTATTCTTATGATTTTACTTAACCTTATTATTTCTTTAAAAAAAATCAAGGTATAAAAATCCTCTTATTATTTGTATTCTTGAAGTAAGCGCAGCAAATAATAGGTTATCAACAAACTAAATCTTACGATAATAAATCACAAAAGTTGCGATTTAAAGATGAACAACATTCTTAATATGAAATAAATAACGGAATGAAGCAATTCATAAATTAAAAGCCATCGAATTTGGCCCATTCATCTTCTTCTTCAGCTTCTTCTTCTTCTTCCTCATAATCTATTACATTATTACTTTTAACGCTTTCTGGATACTCTTCTTCAAATTCTTCGAATTCATCTTCGAAAGTAATGGATTTTTCAATATCCGTAATTATTTCAGCTGAAGCTGTAATCTCAGGGACAAGTTCTTCCATAGGTTTCTTCTTTTCTACTAATTTTAAGTAATCTCCGTGAATCTTGATCGTAATTGGTGTTTCTTCTTGAAGCAGTCTCACAACTACTTCTTCACTACTACTACTTTCATGAGGCATACGCATAACAATAGCTCGAGATCCTTCAAACACTCCACTTATAATTTCAACTGTATCTCCTTCTTCTAAATATTCTGTAACACTTCTGGGTAGTAAAACATGCTTTAATTCAGTTAACTTAATATTTTGAACGATCCTTCCCTTGATATGAGGAATTCCTTGAACAGCAATTTGCACGTCGCGCTTCTGAGGTGCCTCAAAGAATATATAACCAGGTAATAAAGGAGAAACTAGCATAGCTCTTATATCAGGAATCACATCCAAGATCTTAAATCGATAGAAAATTTGGTTCAAAATGTTGCTTTCTTGATTAATAGTTGTTCTTACAGCAAATAAAGTGGTTAAATCTTCCTTTTCATCTGCAATTTCATCCCGAATTATTTCTACCATTTTCATTTCTTTCCTTTCAGTTTCTTTTATATCTTCATCTTGGCCTGTCAATATTTTTCACGAATCTCATTTGAATTTAGGTTTTATATAAATTAAAAAGAAAAATAAGTATAATCTAGTTAGGTAATACTAAATTATAAAATTTTGCTTTCAATCAAGGATTCTCATCATGAATATATGAAACTGATTACATTACAAATTTGAATACAATAATCTCAACTAGAAAGATATATTGTTAATATCTAATATTTCAGGGATTTTATTATTTCTTTCAAGCCATGATCTCTCTGCTCTTGTATATCTCCAAGTGATTTCGCACTTTCCTAATCCATCTTTGGTTTGAGTCTCCCATTCCCACGGGTTTACGATGACTAGGTCAGCTCGCCTTATCCATACCCTCTTTTTAATTTTTCCACGAATTCGACCTATTCTATATTGTCCATCTTCGCAGAATACTCTCATCCGATCGCCACCGAGGATATCAATCACAATAGCGAAAATTTCACCTAATTTCTTACTTGGATACTTAACTCTTGTTACACCCGGTTCTTCGGCATCCCTACCCTTAGATTTTCCTTTTCCTTTTTTTTTTGCCATAGTTCTACCTTGATCTTTCTTTTAATTTAATTTTAGATTTTATCATCAGGTTTATATTCCCCTTTAATGAATACAACCTTTATTGGTTTATCAGAATCATTTCGAATGTTATGCATTTCTTTAGGCTCTAAAAGAAAGACTGAACCTTGAGGAGCTATATATTCCTTATCGTCTATAATCATAACTCCATCCCCCTCCATAAAATAAAAGGTTTCATCTATAATGTTATGTCCATGTGCTTTCTCGCCCATTAATTCACCGGGTTTCAACAGAATAACTCCCCAATCGATAGATGGGCCTCGCATTAAATATTTAACTCCTGAAGTCCCACCTCTATACTCAAAATCTTGTTCATGTACTTTTTTGATTGTAGATCACCAAAGGTGTAATTTATGGTATAAAACAAATTATCTAGCGTAAATTATAAATCTTACCTATTATAAAGAGATTCAAAGTTTGATATTTTAAATAAAAATCATTTAATTTTAAAATTATTAATTTAATCTAATAGTTAATTTCACAACAGTACAAAAATATAGAAGGTAAATGTTATGATTCCCCCTTTTAATTTTTCAAGAATTCCATATATAATTTTTGGCAATGGAAAGCTACTTGAATTATATAATTTTATACCAAAATTCGGTAAAAACATACTATTTATTATTGGGGAAAAATCTCTTAAAGAGTCAGGCAAATGGGATGAGATAATCTCCACAATAAAAGACAAATCTATCAATTATTCCTATTTATCGATATCCGGAGAACCTTCTCCAAATCTAATTGATGAAAATACAGCTAAATTTCGAAATAGTAGTATTGATCTAGTGATTGGTATTGGCGGTGGTAGCGTTATTGATGCAGGTAAAGCAATTTCTGCAATGATCCCTAAAGTACACTCCATTAAAGACTACTTAGAGGGCGTAGGTGATAAAGTCCATGATGGAACTAAAATCCCGTACATTGCAATTCCCACAACTTCTGGTACAGGTAGTGAAGCTACAAAAAACGCGGTAATTAGTGAAGTTGGCCCTAATGGTTTTAAAAAATCATTACGGCATGATAATCTAGTGCCTAATATAGCAATAATAGATCCTCAATTAGTGCTTTCCTGCCCTCCATCAGTTTCAGCAGCATGCGGGATGGATGCTTTCACGCAACTACTTGAAGCATACGTGTCCTCTAAGGCAAATCCTATGACAGATGCTTTAGCAATTAGTGGTATGAAATACATTGGCGCTAATCTATTAAAAGCGAGTTCAAATGGAGCATCAAATATGGAGGTGAGAGCAGCTATGGCGTATGGATCCCTTTTATCTGGTATTGCACTTGCTAATGCTGGTTTGGGTATAATCCATGGGCTTGCTTCTCCAATTGGGGGCTTTTTTAATATTCCTCATGGTATAGTGTGTGGTACTCTTCTCGCTGAAGCCACCAAAATGAATATTGAAAAATTGAAAGAAAAGGGATCTATGGGAAAAATAGGATTAAAGAAGCACGCTGAAATTGGAGCATTATTAAATGGTAAGGGATATGTGGAAGGAGATCAAATTCATAAATATTGTTCAAAATTAATAGAGATTCTTGATAAATGGACTCATGAATTAAAATTGGACCGATTAGGTAAATATAGTATAGATACTAAAGATGTTGAAAAGATTATAGAAAAAGCAGGGTTAAAAAATAATCCCGTTAACTTAAGCAGGGAAGAGATTAAGTTAATTGTTACAAATCGTCTCTGATTTAAGGGATTAAGCTTTCAAAGATTTTTTATCATTTCCTTTGTGAGTAGTTCAAACGCTAAATTCACATTATAACCTGTTTTAGAAGATATTTTCAGATATTTAAAAAAATTATACCGGTTCATAAAATAATCCGCATATCTATCTTCGATTGTAATCACATCCATTAAATCTAATTTTGTACCTAAAAAGATAATCGGAATCTCTGGATTTCTATCCCTACAAATTTTAACCCAATCTTCAATATTGTTTAAACTTGCTGGTCGAGTAAGATCAAATAATAAAAGAGCTCCTCTAGCTCCTTTTGAATAATCTTCTAATAGGGAACGAAACCTTTCTTGTCCTCCAAAATCCCACACTTGTAATTCTATTTTTTCTCCGTTAATATTAACTTCTTTAATGAAAAAATCTACACCAAGTGTCATTTTTGTGTCTGCCAGAAATTTATCTTCCACATATCGATAAAGAAGAGTTGTTTTTCCTACACCGCCCTCACCAGCAGTAATAACCTTTAATATTTTGCGTTTCCGCATTTCTCTTCTTCAACTCTATTAACTAAAATTAAAAAATATATTCTAAATGAATAATCAAAGTTTATTAATTTATATTTTGTTAAGCACTTTCAAATGATAAATACTTTTTTTGTCGTAGGAAGATAATGCTAATACCCAAATCTCTTGATTTAGCTCGTAAGTTGGAATCATTTGTAGCTAGAAATACTGAATTAGATTCGGCTTTTAATTCTATTGATTTACGTAATAAAAAATCATCTGTAGTCTCATCTTTCATTTTGACACTATCGATAAAGTCAATGGTATAATTTTCTTTATTTTTTTCTAGATAAGATAGGCCTGAATTTAGTAACCTATCGAATTTAGTTGCATTCGGTTCCCTTTTTTTCTTAGCTTCAAGTTCATTTAAGACTTGTTGGAATACAATAAATTTCAATTGTCCTTCAACATGTCCTCTAATCTCCTTTAAATAGTCAACCTTAAATTGAAAGGGTAAAAGAATAAAATTGGAATCAATCACAACCAAAGTAAGAGTAGGCCTCAAAATGTCTGTCGCTCTAATATTTGTCTCGTTAATATATCAAAAGCTCGACTAACATTTTCGCCCGTTTTTGAAGAGATTTTAAGAAAGTCAATCAAATTAAACTCATTTAAAAATGATTTTGCATAGTCATCATCGACCATAATTTCATCTTCTAAGTCTAGTTTCGTGCCTAAAAATAGAACGGGGAGATTTGGATCACCTTTTCGGACTATGTTAATCCATTGTCCCAAATTTTCAAGGCTACTTATTCGTGTGAGATCAAACATGAGTAATGCTCCTTTTGCTCCTAAAACATAACTTTCAAGAAGAAAGCGAAATCGTTCTTGACCTCCAAAATCCCAAAGCTGCAATGTGCAGTGCTTTGAGTCAATTTCCGTCTCTTTTAAAAAGAATTCAACGCCTATTGTCATCTTTGTTTCTGCTGAGAATTTTCCTTCCACGTATCTATGGAGAAGCGTTGTTTTTCCCACACCCCCCTCTCCTGCTGTTAAGATCTTAAGTATGAATTTTTGTGGCATTTCTTTTCTCTCTTCTCTCTTCTAGGGCAATTAATCCTTAATATTAATTTTAAATTAAAATCAATTTTTTTAATTTTATAAATATAATCTAGCTACGAATTAATATTCTTTTTTCAAATGATAAGTTGGGATCTAAATTAATCTATAACAAATTTTTTAAAAAATGATTTTTAATCTGTTTTTTAAATATATATCATTAATAATCTTTATCAAAATAAATTTTATTAATCTAGGAGTAATAGTATTATATATGAAAATGAAAAAGAAAATCCCTACGGAAACAGACTTAAAAAAACTCAACGTAGAGTCATGGGGTACTTGGACTAAGGATGTGAGTGAATTCGATTGGTCTTATGGAGACACAGAAACGTGCTATATACTTGAGGGTGAATTTGAGGTAACTGACTCTGAAACAGGAGAAAAAATGGATTTCAAAAAAGGTGACCTTGTTCAATTTGAAAAAGGATTAGAATGCATTTGGAATGTTAAAAGACCTATTAGGAAATACTATAGCTTTGATTTGAAATTTGGAGATATAGAGTAAATCTCTTTTTTTCTTTTATTCCAAGGCAATAAAAATTAATAATATAATTATAGATTTGAGAATCTCTGTTTTTCTTTATGTTCCTTAACAGAAATTTCTCTTTCACTTAGTCTATTAAGCTTTATTAAAGTATCTTTAATTATCTTAATTTCTGCACGAGTTGTAATTTTATAGTCTTTTAAGTTATCGAGAATCTCTTTCTCTGAATATCCTTTATTGTAAACTTCCTTAAATGCTTGAATAGTGTCTTCATGAACAAATATATACTGCTTATTTAAAAAAACAATTAGCCATTTTTTCTTTTCCTGGCCTTGTGATAACTCAAACATTTTATCTCTAATTTTTTTTAAAGGTTTATTAAACTTTCGGGCAATTAATTCATCCTCAATCAAGTAATACTTCTTCATGAATCTGTGCAATCTATTTTTAAAGAAAAGATTAGGAACATACGATAATAAAATCAGCACAGCGGTTATCCCTGCCATCCAAATTGCAGCTACTACATGAAAGAAAGCAACAATAATGATAATTAATACAAGAAATAAAAACCATTTTCTTCCAATGGTTTTAAATAGAACAACATACTTTTTTGGCATAGTTTTCTAGTCTTCTTCTGATAAATATATTATATTTTATTATCGATCACATAAATAAATTATTCCATAAGAAAAAAACTCTACACGAAGGTAAGATTTAGTGTATAACCACATAAATAAGCGATTCCGGGTTCGGATGGGACCGGGTATTTTCCTAAATTGCCATGACCGTGAGCGAACTCACAGTTATTAGTTTCCCACAGATAAGAACTGCAGTACTATCTAACTACGCAAAACAGTTTGGTCCAATGCCATAAACTAGCAAGATGTTTAACTTCCGACGCTAAGCAATTTGCTATTCATTTATGTGGTTATGAAACCACCAGTTTACCATTTAATAAGTTCGGTTATTTCCTCTGTAAATACTTACTTATTAGGTAATGAGTAAATAGAAATAATAAAGACTAGTAATTAAACTTTATCATAAGAAAGAATAACTTTAAAAGCATTAAGGCAAGAGGTGCATGAGATAAATCTTTTTAAAGTAATTTTTGGATTGGAATGGCTTTAGAGCAGATATCTACTACTATATTAAGTCGTCCTTTACTCGAGATTCTTTTCTTATATTTCTACAGATAATAAATAGAGACACTCCAGAGATACCAATAATAACAACTAAGGAAATAGGTAGTACATAATCTATTATTGGATCTGGTATTGTAAACTTGAAGGAATTATGATAATAGAGATCAGTATTATTAGCATAATCTCTAGCAACCATGAAAAAAGCATATTTCCCTGGACTGAATCTTTCAGTATCTATTGTAAATGAGTTTTTATTCTCAAGAAACTTATTATTTATGCTGTAAAACGAATAATCATCAAAGCTGTTTTTAGATATAAAGAGAAACACGCCTTCTGTTCCTGAATAATTATCAATAGAATTAAATGAAAATGATATAATATCTGAAGTTGAAGGTCTCCCCGGAAGACATTGAGTATTTTGGATTATAGGTTTTGTTTCATCTGGAAGCGTTGTAAAATTAAAGTAGGAAGGAATTAAGTTATGCCCTGTTATAGTAATGTTATAAGTTTCATTACTTTGTGCGGGAAGCCGAAATTTAGCAACACCATTAATATCTGCATAAACTGTATGGTATTTTCCATCAAGGCTTGTAAGATGTACCCTTCCATAAGGTACAATTTTATTATTTATATCTTTAATAACAATTGAAACAAGTTGTCCTTCATAATAATTTTCCTTAAAAGAATTCATTGCCAATTTTGGCTTATTTGTATAAACATCGACTTCTGGGTCTCCCAAAAGACAATATGTTAGAAGATTTTTACGTTCAAAATCGAAATTTTTGAAACCATGTTTAAAATAATCACTATTCATATACGAAACTTTGGAATCATATAATGCTCTTCCCTGTTGGAATTTCTTTTCTTGAAAGAATTCTTTCCAAAATAATTTTGCATTTCCACGATTTAACTTTTCTAAATTCTTATCATCTTCATAATACCAAGTAACTCTTAAACCACCTATCGCTCCAATCGCTCCTGCATCAAGTCTCTTTATTAGTGTTTCACCGATGCTGTTGTCATTAATATCATAACTTGAAGTTGAACAGGCATCAAGATAAACTAATGAAGGCATGTCTAAATTCGTAGTTGAACCAGCATCTCCAGATGTATATCCTGGAGCACTAGGATTTCTATAATAATTTGTCGGACTTCCATGACCTGCCATTAAAACCGTAGAAAATCCATTATTAAAATAACTTTTCAATATTGCTCTAGACAAATTTCCTGTTTCATCAGCTAAATGGGTGTAATTAACCTCAGTTTTAGCATAGTTATGAATTATATAATTTGTTAACCTACTTTCAAATTCTTGGGGAACATAACTGGACACACCACCTGCAAGAAGCATATTATTCATCCACTCGCCAATGTTAGGATCCTTTTCATATTTTAACGTTTTATTTACCATTATTTCAAGTTCATCTGCATTATTCGCGGGGAATCTCCCTACATATACTTCTGGATCCCATGAAATTTCATCTAATCCATATGAATTATCTTGAGAAGACTCTCCCCAATTGCCATCCTCATCACTATTCCAACTTCCATTAAGATCTACATAATAGAAATCTGTGGGTTTATAATATTCTCCTCCCACAGTTTCAGTTCTTCCCTCACCCCATCTTAAAGCATCGGGATTATACACTTTCCTAATTGGGATTAAACTGTCTTCTGCATCTCCAGCTAAGAGAACCCAACGTATTCTATCTTTCTTATAATAAGATTTTATCATATTTCTTATCTTTTCCTCATTATCCCTCCCCGGATATGAAGAAAAATTACTTAAAATAATCGTTTTAACTCCTTTTTCATTCTTCCAATCCATCAAAGGAGTAAGAGAATCAATGAACTCTGGATTATCTGGGCTAATAATTAACATTTCAACTTTTGGATTATACCACTGTTCATTTAAAGTGTTGTAATCAATCTCAGGCAAAACTGATAAATCCACTTTAGAAAATACAGTAGAAGATATTTCCACTTTTGAAGAATCTTGGTTTAAATACGAAACAGGAGAAATTAAGAAAGTCCCAATTATTGGCAGAATCATTATTTGAACAAAGAAAAGGCAAACTAATATTCTGAAGTGATTCTTTGCCATCTGATATCAAATTCTAAATTATTATTAATTTTAAAAGTAATAATATAAAAATAAGAATCTATTTATTATAAAAATAAATTGTTAGAATATACTTATAAACCTAAATCCTCGTATTGAAATTACACTCAAATCTACGAGAATTCTATACATCCAACAGAATTAATTAAATATGCCTCTCCGATTTAATACTTGTCCACATTGCGAGAAGAAGATTGTGTTTGAAATTGAAATGAAGGATATAGATACTGGCCAATATCCTGCTCCAGTTTACATTAAGTGCAAATCATGTAAAAAAGTGTCCACCTTCTTTGTAGACAGTCTTTTGAGAGTGTCATATAAAGAACTTGAGAAAAAACCTGGTGGGATTACTACCATTTTAACAAAATAAAAGATTTTTTCTTAGAATTTTTTAAAACAAATTGGTTTATTGATTAATTTAATAAAAAATATTTTCTTACTCTTTTATAGAGATATAATTATACAGCAGATACAATAACTAAATTTTATGATAATATGTCTTATGAATTAGAGGATATTTCGGGAATAGGGAAAACCACCGCTCAGAAAATGAGAGCTGCAGGGATAGATTCAATTGAAAAACTGGCAAAGTTAGCTTCCAGTGATTTAGTAAAATTGAAAATAAAAGGGATCGGAAAGGCAACTGCAGAGAAGATCATTACTAATGCGAAAGAAATTCTGAAAGAAATTTCTACTAAGGAACAACCTTCCAAGACAGTTCAGGAAGAAAAAATCGAAACAAAAGAACCAAAATCTAAAACTCAAACAAAAAAAAAACCAGATTCAGAAGGTAAGGGTTTAAAGATAAAAGAGCTTATTAAGCAACAAGCAGAATGCAATATAGGATTAGTTGGGCATGTAGACCATGGTAAAACCACCTTAGTTAAATCTTTAACAGGAGATTGGACAGACCGGCATTCTGAAGAGCAAGAAAGGGGGATCTCCATCAAATTAGGGTATTCAAATGCGACAATTCTTTATTGCCCCACTTGTGATGAGTATCTTACAGCTTATCTAGCAGAACAAAGGAGGACAAAAGGACAATCTCGATTTACATGCTCGAATTGTAAAGCAAACTTGGAGTTTAAGAGGAACATCTCATTTGTGGATGCACCAGGTCATGAGATTTTAATGGCGACTATGTTAAGTGGTGCTTCATTAATGGATGGTGCATGTCTTTTAATTGCTGCTGATGAGCCATGCCCCCAACCTCAAACTCGTGAACATTTAGCAGCACTAAACATAGCTGGTATAAAGAACATAATTATTTTGCAGAACAAGATTGATGCTGTATCCAAAGAGCAAGCTATGGAGAATCATCAACAGATTATAGATTTTGTGAAAGGTACTGTTGCTGAGAACGCTCCAATCATACCTGTATCTGCCGTTTTTGGAGCGAACATGCCTACTGTTGTAAGGGCATTTGAAGAAGTAATCCCCTCTCCTGAGTTTAATGAAGAAGAATTCTTTCAATTTTTAATTGCTCGATCGTTTGATATCAACTTACCAGGAAGAGAGATTACAGATTTAAAAGGTGGGGTAATCGGAGGATCTGTATTAAAAGGAAAGATTAATATTGGAGATCAAATTGAGATCAAACCAGGTATTCGTATTAAAGATGAATACATACCAATTAGATCAACAGTTATTAGTATTAGTCAAGGAAACAATCTCTTACAAGTTGCCAAACCAGGAGGATTAATTGGATTAGGTACAAAATTGGATCCGGCCTTAACTAAAGGTGATCATCTAATTGGCCACTTAGTAGGAGGTCCAGGAACACTCCCAGAGATTTTAAATGAAATTGAGTTGAAAGTTAACCTTTTAGACAGAGTTATCGGCGCAGAAGTTCAGATGAAAGTTCAGCCTTTAAAACATGGGGAAAAGTTGTTATTAGTGGTTGGAACAGAAAAGACAGGAGGAACTGTAACCAAGATACTTAAAAATAGCACAGTAATAAAACTTACTCCACCAATATGTCCTCCAGAAAATTTTATATATGCAATTTCTCGAATCATCAATAGACGTTATCGTTTAATAGGATATGGGG
Organism: Candidatus Thorarchaeota archaeon; assembly: GCA_048882645.1. Taxonomy (GTDB): domain Archaea; phylum Asgardarchaeota; class Lokiarchaeia; order Sigyniarchaeales; family SOKP01; genus Loki-b32. The sequence continues at coordinate 35,512 of JBHLRJ010000004.1, read as the reverse complement.
AAGAGGTTAATCACACTTAAATTAAGTAGAATGTAACATAAGCAACGCATTTTATAAGGAGAAACTCATTATGATTTCTCGTATTTTTCCCTTAACTAGAGATAATGAAGGATCCACTTCTTTAAAAATCTTTTCTAAAGTATTTACTACCTCCTCATCCATATTTAAATTCCTTGATTTCGATAAAACTTGTTTTGTTTCATATAAAATCAGAGAACTATCAATTTTTGCTAAGAAATGGAGAATAATTTCTATATTAATTGTACTAATTAAGGTATTACTAGTTATTTCTTTAAATTCGTAAAAAATCTCATGCATAATACGTTTTTCCAAAAATTTGACAAAATCTTCGATTTTATCACAGAAAATAACAATCAAGTTAATTTACTTAACGAAATTTTTTATTTTTTATATAAAATAGAGCACCTATAACTATAATAATTCCATTTATACTTCCAAAAATCAAGATCCAAAGCGGGAAATGGGGAACAGTCGTATATACATAATTCATATCATTATCCGTTGAAACAACTGTATCTTGAATAAAATTACCTTTATAGAAAATCCGTACTGAATAATTCCCACGAGGAACATTTTTAATTATTAAATTACCATTTTCATTGGTATTTCCCGGAGAAATAGGATATATTTGTTTATTTGATACATATGTACCATACATTAATCCATAATAATAAAGTTCTATTCTTGCTCCAACTAAGGGCATTTTAATATTATCAGTGATCATCAGTTTTAAAAGTTGGTTTGCTTTATATTTAATCGAAAAGGGACAAGTTTCACCAGCAATTAGATATGGTATAAATATATATATCCCTTTCTTTCCCATAACTGTCTCATTTGCATCGATGTAAGTAACTTGTCTTTTGAATAATGATTTATTGCTTATTACTTGATCAAAGTTAGCAGCAGGTTCGTAGAATGTCACTCCTTTTAAATATATATGTTGCGGACCTGATACTAAGGAAGGAAAATAAATTAATTCCCTAATATAGTTCTTTACTATAAGTCTATCAACAGCCCATGATTTTCCAACTGCCTCTTTAAATTTAAGATCGTAAGAGCAAGTGAAATTCAAGAGAAATTCACTACTGTTTGTCGTAAATCTATTCGAAATGCGAATATTAATAGAGTTGTCCGGATTAAGATAATTATTAACGTTTACAGTTTTATTGTTTAATTCAAGCTCAAGATTGTTTAATGATTCTTTGTCAGGTAGATTGATTGTTAAAGCTACATCCATATAGTCAACATCTACTATAAATTCTGTGAATAAAAAATATGTTGGTCCTTCAAATCTAGAACCTTCAATCTTAAATCGATAATAAAAACTGGCATTAAAAGTTTCTTGATTCTCTTTCATAATTAATGATTTGTCCCTATATTGACCGATTTCCCAATCTGTAAGGGTTAAATTATACTGCCACAGAAGATACATCGTAAAATTGTAAAAGTCAGAATTATAAACTTTCTTCGGGAAATATTCATGGTAATTAAAAACTAAAAAATCATCATGATCTATTTCATAGTCTCTCTTTTCTTTTAATTTTGTTATAGCAGTGCCATTATCAATCCAAAATTCTTTTAAAACAGTAGGTGTGTAGCGTGAATGATAAATTAAATATCCATGAATTGAATTATTAAACCAAACCTTCAGAGACTCATTTAATATAACTCTGAACTTATTAGTATTTTTAATTGTTTTATCTAAATTGTCTCTTATAGCAACATTTTTAACTTCCTTGAATTTTAAGCTTTTTTTGGATATATTTAAGTTTGGTTGAGGATCATACCAGTAATCTTCTTCAAGAAGTGGGTATGTATTATTATTATGAGTAAATCCTAGTAGATTTCTTCTTATTCTAAGATTATCTAGAGTTATGTTTCCATATCCATATCTCTCACTGGTTAGGATTTCACTATAATTTTCTTTTGAATATTGGTTTGTATTTAAAAACTCCTTATCAAAAGTACTCTCTTTTTTGTTGAAACTCGAGTTAACTTTAAGATTTCCTATTATTATCGGATTTAACAATAGAAAGCCAAAAAATGCTATTAGCAAGATAAATTTCAAGACAATGGGATTTTTCCGACCTTTGTTAAACATAGGAAAACTCTAGCTTTTAAAATGTTAAAGACAGAAATATAAACTAAATTAAAAAATTTTTGCTTGGATTTTAATTTTTACTTGATTTCTTCAAAAAACTAAATTAATGAAAATGTTTATAATTATAAAATCTATTTGGAATTTATCAGAATTAGTTAAGAATAATATTATAGAAAAACTCTATTACCAAAAAGAGAATTATTAAGCATTTCTAATTGAATTTAAGGTTTATATTTAAGAGCAAGTTGATATTTAATAGTTATTCCAATTCTTACAATAGATTGAATTAGATGACCAAGGAACCAGATAAAGCTAAATTTTTTGAAGATTTTAACAATGCTGTAGACCATTTTAATGATCAATACTATTCACGAGCAATAGCAATTTCTCATAATGATGCTGATGGAATCAGCAGCCTACACATAATACAACACTTATTATATAAACTAAATATAGATTATGATTATTTCATTTACAATAGATCTGTCTCGTGGAATAATTATCTGAGCGGAATTTTATCAAAAAGACAAACTGAAAAAACGGCTTTTGTATTTACTGATGTGGGATCCAATTTAGCAGAATTAAGCCCAATAATAAAAAGACGAAAGGAACAGTTTTATATCCTTGATCATCATGAAATAGAAGACGATATTAACCTAGACGAACTACCAGAAAACTTTCATTTTGTAAATCCAACTGTTCATGGATATGATGGGCTTGAACATATCTCTGGAGCGACTTTAGCCTACATGTTCTCTAAAGAACTCAAGCCCTCAATAATAAAACAAGGATGGCTCACAATAATAGGAATTGCTGGTGATTCCCTAAAGCCTATGAATAAACTTCAATCTTTTAATCGAGAAGTGTATGAAGAATTAATAGATGAAGAAGTAATTCAAGATAAAGAAGGTCTAACTTTATTCGGAAGCATGCATGAATCTATTAAAATGGGCTTGAGATATAGTATTTTACCCTTTATCAGTGGTTTTAGTGGTGAATCAGAGAAGCATATACTCTCCTTTTTAAATTCTCTTAATGTTGATCCTAAAATAAAAGTAACTGATCTTAATACTAATCAAATTAATCTTATTCAGGAAAAAGCTCATATTAATTGCCATGGACATTACGCTTTGTTACCACAAAAATTAGGAATGTTAAGCTTTGCTTTTGAACATGCATTATTGTTAAATATTTTGTGTTTTAAAAATATAAGTGCAGCTCTTTCGAATATCCAATTAAAAAGGATTACCCGTTATGCTAAAGATTTGTATAATGAATACCTTGAGGACCTAGTAAAAAATCTGAATACTGTTTCTAAAGAAAATCCCAGCTATGAAACAGAGCATGCTATTTTCATGGAAGTTAAGGGAAAGATACCTCCTAGTAATTGGTCGGATACAGCAAGTTTTAGTGCTGTTAATGAGTTGTTTAATTCTGAAAAAGTGTTGTTTTTAGGAGGACCCGAAAAAAAATCAGGAACCATAAAGTTGAGTATACGATGTACAAGAAATTATCTTGAATCCCATGAAAGTAATGGAGTAAACAAGATCATATCTAGAATTAAGAATGAATTGGGTGGTGTTGGCGGGGGGCATAAACTAGCAGGAGGTATACGTTTGTCGAAACCATCATATATTAGATTAAAAGAATCAGCTGATCAGTTTATAAACCCATAAATTAGATATTTTCAGTTTTTAAAATGAGATATATTGAAGAACTGAGTAAGTATTCATACATTCTTCACATTAATGTAAAAACAAATTCAAAAAAGCAAGGTGTTATTGATACTGGCGAATTTCTTACTATTCAGGTTCTAGCTAAGCCTATAAAAAATAAGGCGAATATTGAATTAATACGTTTTTTAAAAAATAAATTAGATATTGCATCCGATCAAATAAAAATTTTGAAAGGACTAAAAAGTTCAAATAAGTCAATACAAATAGATTTTTTAGAAAAAACCGAAAAACAATCAATTATTAGAAAACTTCGATCTTAATGACGTACTTTATTAACTTCCGATTTTTATATGGCGTCCACATTTTAAACAAGTTATAAAATGAGTCATTCCTTCATCTGCTCTTCGCGTTTGTCTTGTTTCAAGATGAGCTTTATCATAACCACAACTAGGGCATTTGAAATCTTTGATGCTGCTCCGCAAATTTTCTTCTTTCCAATCCAATACCTCTGACAAGTTAGTAACTTCATTTCGAATTGGATGTTCAATTTTAGTGTGTACTTTATATGATTCTGAGGTTTCCTCTGAAAATGGTTTTATTGCCCCACATTTGCACTTTAAGATTACTTTTCCGTCTAATGAGGATGGTAACATCATGCTTCCACATTCATCACAGAATTCCATAGGGCTCCGATCCCACTAGATATGATTTTAATTAAAATAAATGAATAATGCCAAATATTTTTTTGGATTTTAAAATCTTAATCCAAAAACTAGAGCACAGAAAATTATTCCAGCAAGAAGATCTGCAGTTGTTCCAGGATTGAGTTTTCCTTTTTTTTCTTGGAGTTCATTATCTAATTGCAGTGTTAACTTTAAACCTTCAGTAGAAGAAATTCCTCCTTTTTGTAATATTTTTAAGGCACTTTCTGACACATACTGAGCATTGGCTACCCCTGATTTTCTGATTATAAGTGTATCTGGATGTAATGAAAGCAAATATAAAAATGTATGAACAGTTGCGATATTCAGATCTCTATACTGAGTATAGGCATTCAAATAGTAAGGTAATCCCTCTGCTAATATTATATTAAAACCTGTGGAATATTCAGAACTGATTAAATCATATTCTTTTGAAAGCTCGAAAATCTGATGTAGATTTATGTTGTCTGCTTTAATATCTCTTAAAGCATTTTCGTCATTAAGATCATATTTTTTAACTTTTCCCAAACCTCCTGGATTGCACAATCTTATAGCTCTATACATATCTATAGTATCATCAGAAGTAGATTCTTGAATAATCCGATTTAAGTAATCTTGAAAATTGATAATATTTGTTTTATTTGTTTTCATACAGGTAATCACCGCTGCTGCCAGTGGAGCCAATATAAGAATATGTCCTAGTAAAACATTTCCTCCACTCTGCCATCTTATCATCTCTTTAACTGCATCTTGATAGAAAAGACCTAATCTGATTTCTCTATAGACATTTTCATTATCAAATGATAGTTGGAAAATCCTCTCACAGAAGCTCCTAAAGTCTGGTTGTATTGCAATAATTCCCACTAAAAAATGTTCAAATCTTGTGGTTTCAAAATTTTTTGTTCTATGTACATTCCCAGGTTTGGGCCATCCCGCTAATTCCAATAAGCTTGCTAGACCAATACATCTCATCAAATCATCTATTGAATTGATAGACAAATTGAGATTGGATCTTTTTACAGACACAACTAACTATAGTTATTAATCTATATAATAATATTAAGAAAGAAATAGAATTAGTAATAGCTTAACTCAATAATTTTCTTTTCTTTTACAGTATATCCTTCTTGTTCACCCGATTTGAACAATATAGGTCGAAAATCTTTATTCAATCCTTTTTTATATAAGAATTTTTTAATTCTAAGTTTCAATGCTCTTTTCGATAATTTTGTTGGCATTTCTACGCTAATTTCATTTCCATCACGGTTAAGATCAATTTGTGGTAATGCTTCGGCTAAAAACCTAATTAAATCAACAACATGTTGGTCGCTTTTAAAGCTTAGATCTTTTACAATTATCGTAAGTGACTTACTTTTTTCCTCACTCATCCTTGAATCACTTTGTAAGATAATTAAAAAGATTATAAATTTTTTATGATTTTAATAAAATGATTCATTATGCTAAAGTCAGTTAGAGAAATTATAAGTTCATACAAATTTATTTTATTTGAGGATGATATAGATTGGTACATTATGTAAATTTAAATTATACACCAAATGATGATGACCTCATCGCAATGTATTATGTTGAAAAATCTTCTGATTGTAGAGATTTAGAACAAGCATGTGAAGAAATCGCAAAAGAAAGCTCGATTGGCACTTGGACAGAAATAGCAACTTTATCTGCTGATATCGCTGAAAGACTTAAGCCATCAGTATTTTATATTGATCCAAAAAATAATATTGTTAAAATTGCTTACACAAAAGAGCTTTTTGAAGCAAATAACTTACCACAAATATTAAGTGCTATAGCGGGAAATATTTTTGGTATGAAAGTGTTAAAATATCTAAGATTGTTAGATATCCAATTTCCTAAAGATATTCTTGATAAATATAAAGGACCTAAATTCGGAATTAAAGGAATAAGACAACTTACCAAAGTTAAAGACCGGCCCCTTCTAGGTACAATAGTCAAACCTAAAGTTGGTTTAAGTGAAATTGAACACGCTAAGGTATGTGGAGAAGCGTGGAAAGGAGGTTTAGATATAGTGAAAGATGATGAAAACTTAACTAATATGGTTTTTAACCGATTTGAGAAGCGGATTGTTGAAACATTAAAAATTCGAGATAAAGTTGAGAATGAAACTGGAGAGAGAAAGTTTTATATGCCAAATATAACAGCTCCCCTTACAACGATGAAAAATAGAGCAGAATATGTAATTGATAATGGAGGTGAATATGTCATGGTTGACATTGTAACAATTGGTTTTTCTGCTTTACAAGATATAAGAGAGTTCCTTGAGAATAAAGAAGTTATCCTTCATGCTCATAGAGCAATGCATGCAGCATTTACTCGAAGTAAAAGACATGGGATATCAATGTTGGCTTTAGCTAAATTAATGAGACTAATTGGAATGGATCAATTACATACAGGTACGATTATAGGTAAAATGGAAGGTGAAAGTCAAGAGGTATTAGAAATAAATTCAGTAATTTCTAAAGAAAAAATAACTGGCAACAATATATCAATGTTAGACCAGAACTGGTACAATTTTCATCCAACATTACCTGTTGCTTCAGGTGGTTTGAGTCCCTTACACATTCCAGAACTCATGAGGTTATTAGGAAAGGATATGGTTTACCAGTTTGGAGGGGGGTGCCATGGTCATCCTGATGGAACGACAGCTGGAGCAAAAGCAATCAGACAAGCTGTAGATGCTGTTTTAGAAGGTAGAAAGTTAAAGGAGTATGCCAAGAGTAATTCTGAATTAGCTCTAGCTATAGAAAAATGGGGATAAAGATATAAATTATGAAACCATTTCGGGATACAATTTAGCAAAATAATTAGGTACATGACTAGTCGCGAATATTCCCGCTTCTGTTATTAAACCATCTATATATCGTCTAGACACTGTTTCGAAAGCAGGATTTAAGACTTCAATACCTTTCGGGGGATTTTCCCAAACTTCCTTGGGCTCTCTCATTTCAATGGTTTCTAAAATCCCTAGATTGGTTTCTGGATTATATTTTAATAATGGAGATGCTACATAAAATGGGATATGCTCTTCATGAGCTACTAAAGCTAGTAACCTTGATCCTATTTTATTAATAATAGTTCCCTCACTTGTGATGCTATCTGCTCCGATTATTATCAAATTAACTTGAAAGTGTCTTACTGCCCACCTCATAGCGCTATCTACGACATGTATAACTTCTATACCACTATTTATCAATTCTTTTGCGGTTTTCCTTCCTTGTAATCTAGGTTGCGTCTCAGTATTGACCACTTTAAAATTTTTATTCTCTCTTTTAGCTTCCAATAAAATACCTGTAACTAAACTTGAATGACAATGAGTCATTACTATAAATTTCTTTTCTACAGCAGGAATTCGACGAGCTCCAATTATAGCAATTCTTTTCTTTGCACTTTGTAGCATCCCGTGATATTCTTCTTTATATTTTTCTATTAGATCAGAAATAAATTCAGAATAACAATTTACTCTCTCTTGCTCTAATTTATTCATGATATATTTCAAACCATTTTTCATAGCGGGTTCTGTGGGTCTTGTATCAACTAAAATGTCTACAGCTTTGTATAAATCTTTAAAACACCGTTCGACATTTTCTGATTTTAATCGGTTTGCATAATTACTTAGAAATTGGATTGCATTAATTGCTACATTCGTTGCACCCTGAATTTCTAAAGATGAAATCCTTTCTGCATCTTTTAATAACTGTTCCATATTCATCATAAAATTTATAATTCTAAAGGAATATAGAATTTTCAGTATTAAAAATTTAGTACTATTCTTCTAAACTATTCTTTTCATTATCCTCTTGTTCTAGTTCAAAATCTTCAGAATCAATTTCGATGTAAAATCGACCCACATATCCACATTTTTGGTCGCGGCACTCAAATAAGTCCGGAGCTAGCCATCCACTTACGTTCATTGCCATCTTTAGCGTAGGTTTCTTACATTTCGGGCAAATTCGAATTTTTACCATAGATGTGCTTGTTCTCCTCTTATGAAAGAATATTTAATTTCTAAATCTCATTAAAAACTAATTTGAGACTAAATATATGGTTACTTATAATCAATAATAATAAAAAACTTTTAGTCTCCTCTCTTATTAATAATATCGTAAAGCTTGAACTAATAAAAATAAATCTTTCAACAAATTATTATATTATAGTTATTAAAAACCGATTTTGCTTCTATGAAAGAGTTAGACCTTCAAAGAAAAAGTTTACCAAATGAACCGGGAGTTTACTTATTTGGAGATAAAACAGGTACAATAATTTACATTGGCAAGGCATTAAATCTGAAGAAGCGTGTTAATCAATACTTTTTAAAGACTAGTTATAGTGACCCATATTACGAGGAAAAAATAAATGAACTAGTTAAAAACATTCATTCTATTGAATACATCGTCACAGAGAATGAAAAAGAAGCACTCCTCTTGGAAAACATTCAAATAAAAAAAAATTTACCTCGCTATAATGTGATAATGAGGGACTCAAAATCTTATCCTTGGGTTGCTATTTTTTATTCTGAAGAATTTCCTCGAATTCGTGTTTTAAGGAATCCTGTAAAATACTCCCAAGAGAACTTATTTTTAGGACCTTTTACTGATAAAAAAGAAATTATAAGAATATTACGGGATTTAAGAAAGATTTTTCCCTACTGCTCTTGTAAAAAACCCATTAGAAAGACGAATAGGCCTTGTTTATATTACCAATTAGATCTTTGTACAGCTCCATGTTTTACTGATATAACTAAAGAAGAGTATCTAGAAAATATAAGAAGTATTGAATCCTTTTTGAAGGGAGAAACAAGTAAAATAAGAAAACAGATTGAAGATAAAATGCAAAATGCTGCTAAAGAGCAAGAGTTTGAATTAGCAGCATTTTGGAGAGATAAATTAGAAGATATTATTCACGCTACCGACCAACAACACGTATTTTCAGATCAGGAAGCTAATAAAGATATAATTGGATATTATTCAGAAAACAATTATTTCTCAATGGTCATTATCCATATTCGTGAGGGGAGAATACTTAATAAGAGCTCGTTTAATTTCGATTTGAGAGAAAAAGTAGTGCAGAAAGAAGAACTGTTCACTTCTCTTTTAGAACAATATTATCAAGATTTTAAAGCTCAATTACCTGATACGATTATTGTTTCTAAAAAAGATGAACGTCTTGAATTGCTTATTAATTATTTAAAAGACTTAAAATCCTCGATACAATTACGATCTTCAATTAACGATAATGAATCAGGATTATTACGGATTGCGAAGAAAAATGCCAATGTGATGGTCCAACAACAATTTGAAATGGAACGAATTAAAATGGATGAAGACGACTTTAGAGAGACTGTTTTGAAAGAGGCGAAAAAAACATTAAATCTTCCTTCAGAACCAAGGATTATCGAGGGATTCGATATCTCAAATATCGAAGGTAGGGATGCAACTGGTTCAATGGTTTATTTTTTGGAAGCAAAACCATATAATAAGAATTATCGACATTTTAACATTCGTTCAAAATCTACACCTGATGATGTAGCGATGATGAAAGAGATATTAAGAAGGAGATATACTATGCTTCTGAAGAAGAACTTAGAACTTCCCGATTTAATCCTAATTGATGGTGGTAAGGGTCAATTAAACGCTGGAGTTTCTGTCCTAAAAGAATTAGGTCTAAATATTCCGATTATAGGATTAGCTAAAAAGTATGAAGAAATTTTTCTCCCTAATAGAAAAGACTCAATAATCCTTTCAAAAAACTCTTCACTCCTAAAACTATTTCAAAGAGTAAGGGACGAAGCTCATAGATTTGCTGTTCGACTTCATAAAAAGCAAAGAAAAAAGAGAATCACCAGATCAATATTAGATGAGATTGAGGGTGTTGGACCAATTACTAGAAATAAACTTCTGAAACACTTTGGAAGTGTAGATTCCCTAAAGAAAGCAGATATCGAAGAAATATCTAAAATTATTGGTTTAAAATTAGCTAAAAAAGTACTTGAAAAATTGAAAAACTAGTTTTTGACCCAATCCATTTATGATCTTTAACTTCCATGATTTCTCAATAAATATGTTTAATCTCTTTAGGGTATACTTTAATAATAGAATTTTGCGGTATAATCTATTTTTGTGAAGCTAATTGGAAAGGGAGCGGAATAGATTTCGCATTCTACATTTAAAAAAACCATAAAAAAGCTATAACTTTTTAATCATTAGTCTTACAAGTTCAGAGGTAGCTTCACAATAAACTCTGGCGAGAGATTCCCTCTTAGCTTCACTAATTATTCTAATTACGGGTTCAGTATTAGAGGGATGAATTAAAATGAACCATTCCTTTCCCTTACCAAAGCGAAGATCGCTATTTACTTGTTCCACTTCTTCTCCTTCATCCATCAATTCCTTTTTTACTAAATCCATTAACAACCTAACATTTATATTTTTAATATTAATTTTCTCTCTTTTTGAGTAGTAAGTGGGAAGATCAGAAACTAAATCTGATACACTTCTTCCTGTTTTTACTAAGATTTCTATAATTTTTGCCGCAGCAAAAATTCCATCTCTCGTTATATTGAAATATGGGAAAATAATACCTCCACACGAACCCTCCCCTCCAAATATTAAACGCTCTTTTGGAGATCTAATTTCATTCTCCATTAAATTTTTCATTTTTTCCTTTAAGTACATCTCCCCGACTGATGTTCTAATTATTTGAGCACTATACTTTTCAGCAATAACATCAAATCTTAAAGAAGATGCTATGTTTGTTACAAAGATTATTTCATCAAATTTTCCCGTGTATTTCTTTAGATAATCTTCTGCAATGAGAGCTAACCCAATATCTTCGGGGTAACACATGCCATTCTCCCCAACTATAGCTAACCTATCCGCATCTGAATCGTGGGCAAATCCGATATCATAATTTCCTTGCCAAACTTCCATAACCAAATCTTTTAGATTTTTTAGGATTGGCTCTATCTCTCTCGGAAAGGCGTTTTTAACAAGCAATTCATTGTTAATTACATTAACAGAACATCCTATTTCTCTTAGTAATTGAGGAGTTACAACCTTTCCAGCACCTGCACCTGTATCAATTGCAACCTTAAGGTTATTATTCTCCTTTATTTCTTTATAATCCAGATGTTTATATAGATCTTTGACATAGTCAGGAATGGGATTCAAATTTGTAACTTTCTTACGCATTTTTTTTTTAGATAAGGGTATAGAAGAACTAAGTTGAACTTTAGAAAAATTAGTTGAGATTTGTTTCAGGTCATCTTCGCTCAAGAAATTATGTTTTGAAAGCAATTTTAAACCATTCCAAATAGAAGGATTATGAGATCCAGTAATTACAATAGCACCAGGAATATTGAACTTATTTTTCGTGTGAATTATTACTGGAGTAGGACAAATTCCTAAATTGATTATATGAAAATCTTGCTGAATTAAACCCTCAAGAATTCCATTTTCAATAAATTTTCCACTGGGTCTAGTATCTCTTCCTATAACAACTTGTTTTTCTCCATTGAACCAAGATCCATAAGCAATTGCTATTTTCTTCGCAGTATCAAAATTAAACTCTTTTCCCGCAATTCCTCTGATCCCACTTAATGTAAAAATTAATCCTTCGTTTTCCATGCTCTCCGCTTAATTGCGTATTGATTTTTAGGAAACTACTTGGTTATTTTCTAACTTATACTTAACGAGGGCTAAAGCACCCAATAATCCAATTTCATCTATATATCTTGTTATTCTAATATTTGGGGGATTGTTTATGGAAAATTTGAAGGGTTCAGTTTCATAGTGTTCCACTAAATGAGGGATTATTTGATCCTTATCTTTCATCATTGCTCCCCCAAAATATATTGAAGTGCAATCATAAAAGTTATTTACTAAACCAATCCCTACTTTGGTATAAAAAATACAATCATCTACAATTTTCATCGACAAATAATCACCCTCTTTTGCTGCTTGGAATACTTCTTTGGCAGTTATTTTAGTTGGGTCATTTTGTACAATTTTCAACAGCTTCCCTCCATCCAATTTTCCTTTCTTTAGTGCATGTTTTGCTCTTTTTTGAACACCAATTCCAGAGCTGTATGCTTCCCAACAACCAAAAGCACCACAGTTACATTTAACAGTGCTATTTGGTTCAACTATGGCATGACCTACTTCTGCTGCATTTCCTTCCTTTCCAAAAAGTATATGTCCATTACAAATAGCCCCCCCTCCTATTCCTGTTGAGATTGTAATATATACCAAATTCTCTTTTTCATCATCATCTGCTTCGAAATGATATACTCCTAATACTGCACCCACACCGTCATTTATAAAATAGAGAGGTATTCCCGGAAATTTATCTTCAATTGGTTCTTTTAAAGGAATGATTCTAAAACCCAGGTTCGCATTATTAAAAATTACACCAGTTTCGATATTTAAAGGACCCGCAGAAGCTATCCCTATCCCTAAAAGTTGTTCCCTATCTATATGATTCTCTCTTAATATTTCTGATAGTATTTCACACACGGAATTACTAATTGAAAATTTTGTCTCTTTTAATGTTCTCTTATTCTTTTTTTTTATGTTTCTTTCATTTAAATCCTTTGTACATATGGCAACTCGAATCCATGTACCCCCTATATCAACTCCTGCAATATATTCCTCTTCCATTTCCTTCACATCATAATAATTTAAAACAACAGAAGATATAAACTTGAATATTAATATGGTTTTATCTATACTATATTAAAATATTTGTAAAATTGTTAATAGAATTTGACTTGAACATTCTTATCAAGTACAATCTTTTCTATATATTTTACTATTTCTTGTTTTCTGATATCATCAATACTATACACAAAATACTCTGCAGGAATTCTTGCGGTTGTATAGATTTGAACATTATCTGGTTTTATTTTTTTGATAGCTTTAGCTAATTCTTCAATATTTTTTTTATTATTATTTGAGAGAAAATCTTCTTTATATGAGTCATAAAGTAATGTTTGAATAGTTAATCTGTGATCATGGGGCATGATTTGTTTTAATTTAGCTAAAGATTCAATAATTTTAACAATATTAGGAGAATTTTCATGTGGTCGATTTGTACGTTTAAAATCTTCACTTGTAGCCACATCTAATTTTGCCAATACTATCTCAAAGTTTTTAAGCCTATTTCTTATTGTTTCATGGTGAATAGTACTAGAATTGGTAAAAATTGTCAAGTTAGGTTGTTTTTTATCCCAATCTAATTTATTCCTTACTTCTATGGTAATATTTAAGAAATCCAATAGATTTTCATTTAGAGTTGGCTCTCCATTATAACCAAAAGTTATAGAATCTAAGTGAGGAACATGAGTTAATATTGAAATCAATTCTCTTCTAAAATTTGTAGAAGGTGGTAATTTAATTCTGAAGTCGGGAGAAACTAGATTCTCCTTTTCAGTAATACCAATTTCACAATAGACACAATTATAAGTACATAACTTATAGTTAGGTAACACATTTATACCTAGAGAGAGGCCTAATCGCCTCGATTGAAAAGGACCATAAGTGTATACTCTCGGCATCTATATTATGGGTCAGAGATAATTATTAATGTAATTTTCTATTGCTTCATTTAATTTTATTGGTTGGTCCATCATAACCAAATGCCCAGCATCATCAATTATTACTAGTTCAGAATTTTTTATCTTTTTATGAAAGAATTCGGAATATTTTATAGGAGTCATGTCATCTTGCTTACCAACTAAAATTAAACACGGAATATCGATTAAGTCAGTCTTATCAAGTGCATCAAATCCATCACAAATCTTAAAGTCATCATAGCAAACGTTCGGAGCCGTTTTCAGAAATTCTTTTTTAAGACTGTCATTCATACCTTTAATAAACTTGGGGAAATTGTTTTTCACATTATCTAAGATCTCTGGTAAAACTCGCAATCTTCCTCCTGTTCCGATTAATATTAATGCAGTGACTTCATGTGGATATTTAAAATAGTAAGATTGAATCACTGCACCCCCTAATGAATGACCAGCAAGAATTATTTTTTTTAAATCTGTATATTCAATAAATTTCCTCAGGACATCTACATATAACTCAAGCGAGTGTTCGGGGAACACGTCAGACTTATTATGAGAAGGTAAATCAAGTGTATATATATTATAGTTAATAGATAACTTAAATTGATCTTTCCAAATGTCTGAATTTCCTCCAGATCCATGGATAAAAATAAGAGCCTGTTGAGATTCATTATCTTTTATTTGATAAAAAATCTTTTTTCCAGAATAGGTGAAATATGGAATTTTAAACCACCATTAAAATTTAATCACTATATAATTAAAACTTAGATACTAAATTAGGTTTCTTAAATTCCTTATGAAAAGTAGTGAATAAAATCAATTGTCTACTTCAACGTCCCTATGTTGCATTTCTAACAGTCGCTTATATTTTCCATTCAAAGCAATTAACGATTCATGATCTCCTTGTTCTATTATACCTTTTTTATCTGCATTTAATACAACAATGAGATCTGCATTTTTTATAGTTGAGAGCCGGTGGGCTATTATAATTGTTGTTCTTCCTTCACGGGCTTTGTTCAAAGCATCTTGTATTAATGATTCGGTGTAAGGGTCGACTGAAGATGTAGCTTCATCTAAGATTAAGATTTTTGGGTCAGTGATTAATGCTCTTGCAAAAGCAATTAATTGTCGCTGTCCAATTGAAATATTTGATGCATTTTCTTTTAATTTTGTTTCATATTTCTTATGCAGTGTATCAATAAAATTATGTAAGCCTAAAAATTTCGAGACTTCAATCATTTTTTCCTCGTCTTCTGGAGTAGGGTTATCAAAGGCATATAGTAGATTTTCTTTGATAGTACCAGTGAAAAGAAAAGCATCTTGGGGTACAAGACCTATTAAATCTCTTAAATCTTCTTTACGAACTTCTCGAATGTCTATTCCATCAATAAGAATTTTTCCACTATTTATGTCATAAAATCGAGCTATTAGTTTAACTAAGGTCGTCTTTCCTGCTCCAGTTTCACCTACAATAGCCAATGTGATCCCTGCTGGTACATTTAAAGAGAGATCTTTTAACACATAACCTTTAGATTGTTTATGTTGAATCAATATTTTTTGTTCGTTTATAGCATCTTTAACTATTTTCGGTATTGTATCATATATCTCGGGAGGAATAGTTATATTGGCAAGCATTTCGGTCATAGATTGAGGTGACATTCTGCTCATTCCGCCACCCATCATATCTCCTCCCTCTCCTCTCATTCCACCACTCTGTTGGATCGGAGCATTAGATTGTAAATTTCTTACTAAAAATTTGACCATCATTCTTATTCCTTCTGGAGGTACCATTTGATCAATAGAAAAATTTGGAAATTTTTCTTCTTCTTTCATAATTTGACCTTTTAGAAGTTTTGGTTCAGGTTCAAATGAAGTTTTATAATTTGGGTGATTTTCCGCAAATACAGTATTAGGGACAGCAACGCTAAAATCCCCGAGAATCTCATCAATTTTGTTTGGAATTTCTAAAGGCTCCCATTTCATTAAATTAAACATTAACTTGTGTCTAATATCTTGAGGCATATGCATTATATTCTTGAGAATAAAAGAAGAATATGGTTCAGGCAGAGATTTTATTAATTCAAATCCTTGTTTCATGATAGGATTTTGAGCCATAGGATTTTGGGTAAAAGGAAATGGTTTTATAATCTGTTTATCATCTCTCTTAGTAGCATCGTCAATAATATATCCAAAATTTACGTCTTCAAACTCGATCGCCCCTTTTACTTCATTAAAATGTTTAGGTTCAGTGCTATCGGGAATTTCAACTTCTTCTTCTAATAATGTATAAATTCGATCACTTGCTGCCATTGAGGATTCTACGACTTGTTGTATCTGCATCAATGTCATGAAAGGTCTGAAGAATTGTCCCAAATAAACGATATATGCCGTAAGAACACCTGGCGAAACAGATATACCAAAAATTGAGACATTGCCAAGTAGAGCATAACCTCCTGCTAAAAGAATGCCAGCAGTAAGTATAGTGGTTAGCATATTTATTAACGGAAAAATAGTAGCCATATATTTTCTTATTCTTACCATTGCATTGTAATTTGCTGTATTAGCCTTATCAAATTCAGAAGATGCTTTTCCCTCTTGACCATAAGCCTGAACCACCTTTGCACCCGCGATATTCTCTTGAATTGAAGAAGTAACCCTACCGATTGTTTTTCGCGATTCTTTAAAAAGACCAAATGCGACTTTTCTGAAAATCCAAGTTAGGAATAAGAAAATTGGAATAATAGGTAAGCTAATTAACCCTAAAAATGGGTTTAATACGAACATTACAATAATCGTCGAGACAATTGATACAATGCTACTAATAATTTGGACAAATTGCCCCCCTACTAATTGGTTAAGTAAAGTAACATCATTAGTAACTATTGACATAGTATCTCCAGATGACTTTCGATCAAAGTAGGTGAGTGACATCTCTTGGAGCTTATAGAAAAGATCGTTTCTTATCTCAAAAGTTACTTTCTGAGAGATTTTTCCCATCCCATATTGTGAGTAATAAGTAAATATCGCCATAAAAATCATCAAAGACAAGTAGATTACGCTCATAATCAAAACATAATAAAAATTTCCAGGAATGATACCATGATCAATAATATTGGCTGAGATCCCAGGAGTAATTGCAGTTATTATAGTACCTGCTAAAAGAAAGCCAAGAAATAGAAAAAATTTCCCCTTAAAAGGGATTAAGTAGGAGATTAACCATTTCCATAAAGTTCTTCTTGGATGTTCTAGCTCTTTTTCTTCATAATCGATCATAAATCTTGGACGCATAGTAGCCATTGGTTGCACTATTTCTTTTTCTTCTTCGGATTCTTCTTGGTGTGGTTTTTCTAACATTTAAAAATCTCCTCTAATTGCCTTCAATTTCAAGCTTAATTTTAGATTTTTGTTTCTGATATAAAGTTTCATAAATTTGTTTATACAAAACATTTGAACTAATCAATTCATCATGAGTTCCAAAACCGACGACCCTTCCCCTATCTAAAATTAAAATATAATCTGCTCCTCTAATTGTAGAAATTCTCTGAGTGATGATGATCGTTGTGGTTCCTTTCATTATTCTTAATAATTCCTTTTGAATTTGATATTCTGTCTCTACATCAACCGAACTTGTAGAATCATCAAGAATTAATATTTTCGGTTTTATTAGTAAAGCCCGAGCGATTGATAAACGCTGTTTTTGCCCTCCTGACAATCTTGTACCTCTTTCTCCTACAATAGAATTATAACCTTTAGGTAATGATGAAATAAATTCATGTAATTTAGCAATTTTGGATGCTTGGATTATTTCGTCTTTAGTGGCATCTTCTTTTCCGTAAGCGATATTATCTGCTATACTTTTGTTAAAGAGAAAAGTTTCTTGAGACACAATTCCAATGTATTTCCGTAAATCCTTTAACAAATACCTTCGAATATCGATATTATCAATTTTAATACTACCATCATTAACCTCATAAAAGCGAGGAATTAAGTTTATAATCGTTGATTTACCAGACCCGGTCGTACCCAATATCGCCAATTTCTTTCCTGCGGGCAGTTCAAATGATAAATTTTTTAATATTCTATGATCTTGAGTATATCCAAAAGAAACATTATCAAAGTTAATATCTCCATTTAAAGATTTAACAGGAATTGCGTCTGGTAAGTCATTAATATCTGGTGTTGATTCTAATACCTCCCTAACACGTGTAAGTGCAGCATCCGCTTGGATGTAAGCTAATAATATCTGTCCAAACATCATTAAAGGAAAACTAAGAGAGATAATATATGCTTGTAATGTGCCTAACGTAGCCAAATCCATTGACCCATCAATATATTTAATTCCCCCAATAAAGAGGATTGCGATTGTCATAAAGCCAATTATCACATAAATTAAAGGCTGGTATAAAGAATTATATTTTACAGATTGAACACTCGCGTCATAAAATCTGGAATTGTTTCTTCGAAACTTCTGTCGCTCTTTATTCTGAGTACTAAACATGCGCACCACCTGAGCACCAACAATATTTTCCCTCATTGTATTTGTTAGTTCACCAAAACTCTCTCTTGTTTCTAAAAAAATCGGTTTGAGCTTTTTAGCAATATAATATGACATTAAAAGGGATAATAAAATTGTAATTACTAAGATAAATGATAATTCGACGCTAAATAAAAGAAATCCCGCCACAACTCCTATCATTTGAAGGGCTGATTGAAGCCCTAACGTTAATCCCATACCAAATATCATTTGTGTTTCTTCAATATCACTGGTAGCCCTAGATATTAATTGACCTGTCTCAGTCTTATCAAAATATGAAAATGATTGCCGATAAATTGCATTACTAATATCATTACGAAGATGATAAATTGCTCGGGTAGATACCTCCGCACCTTTAAGTCTTGCTGCTCTATTTGTGATATATCTAAGTGCTGAAAATATTATAATTAGAAAAAAACTTCTTAAAAATTGCCTAATCCGTTCTCCAGAACTAAGAGTTAGTTTAGGATCAAGCACTCCTACCATGTTCCCTATGAATACAGGAGTAATGATGTAAAAAATAGTTGCTAAGAATAAATATACAAATTGTAAAATGAAAAATTTTTTCGATTTTAACCAATATTTTACAATCATTCGAGCTGAATTCATTGATATGAGCCTTTATTTATCTAATTTTTTATCTAAATCGTTAATTATTTCTTCAATTTTTTGAAGTCGAGTATTTAATCTCGATAGATCTTGAGAGATTCTCAATTTTTGAAGATTTAAGTATTCTAACTTCTCTTCATCCGATTTTTCATCCAGTCTATTTAAGATTAGATCGATTGGGCTAATTTTATGATATCCTTTGGGTAAAACACCCTTCTCATCCCCCAACATCGCTGTTTTTAGTGTCTGAATTGAATCCTCAATAATATTATGCTTTTCAAGCATTATTTTCAATGTTTCTCTACCTTTTGGTGTAACATCATAAATTTTTCTATTCCTCCCTTCAACTTGTTTTTCTGAAAAAGTGATTAATCCTTTTCCTGCCATATCTTTTAGTACAGTGTACATTGTTGATGAGGGGGGATTCCAAATTCCTAATGTACGCTTTTCAATTTCCTTACATATGTTATAACCATAAGAAGGATCTTTTTCAAGAACTATTAGAATAAGGGCACTAATGAATCCAATTTTCATAGCGTTTTCAAATTTCTCGGCAATTTCTTCTGCCATGATTGTTACCAATTTTTTTACATATATCAAATGTTGATATATATCAAGATTTAAATATTTTAGTTTTTAACTTAGATCATTTTTGAGGAAAAAATGTAATTACTAAAGTAGTTCTCAGGGAGATTTTTCTCAACAAAATGTTTAATATATTAAATATCAATATCATAACTTAATATAAAAAAAACAAGAATAGGTGAAATCTAATAAAAACTGAACAAGATAGTGATGTTAATATTCGAAGTAAGAAGAAAATGAAGATAATCGGTATCGTTATGATATTAATAGGTATTTCATTGATAATTGCAGGAATATTCTTTTATATTATTTCACTCAATTCGATGGGCAACCCTGGAAGTAACAATTTCATGTTATTTGGGGGTGCCACAGCTGGATCCTGGTTTGGTGGTGGTGTTTGTATAATAATTGCGCTTATTTTGCTCATTAGGGCATATCAAAGAGAAATTATTAGATATGGTTATGAAGAAACAGGAATGGCTTTAGGCACCGCCTCAGAAGAGGCAGTAAATGGTTATGGACGGATCATTGGTAAGGGATCTGAAGCATTGGCAAGAAGTATTAAAAGTGCAGGTGGATTAGATATCAATACTAGCAAAGAACAAATTATAAAGATTAAATGTAGAGCATGTGGAACTTTAAACGATGAAGATGCCAAATATTGTGATCAATGCGGACAACCAATTTAATTGGCAAATCAATAATACAAAAGTGCTTCTTATATAAAAAAAAAAATTTAATTAATCCTTATTTTTTATTATTCAAGTGAACTTTTTTAAATCTTTAAAAAAAAAATATCTACTTAGAGGGAAATGATTATGACTAAAATTTTTATCGAAGACACTAATCAGGGATTAAAATCTGCTGTTAATAAAATTTTTGCTAATATTGAAAAATTTAATGGTCCTATCTTAAAGGAATCTAAAGAGATTTATCTTAAACCTAATGGAATAGATTTTAAAAAACATACCTACACGTCTCCTCGAGTATTAAAAGCTATTATTGAATATCTGCAATCAAAAAATGCAAAAGTATATGTTATGGAAAATTCTACACAAGCAAATTTAACTCGAGTTGTTTTCACAATTACTGGTTACAAAGAAATTTGTGAGGAATTAGGTGTGGAAATTGTCTATCTAGATGAAGAAGAAACAAATACTTTTGAGTTCACTGGAAAACCTTCTGTAGAAGAAGACCCAAACGGTTATAATTTAAAAAGCTTCAGATTACCCTTAACAATAGTTAAAATTATGGAAAATAGAGATGCAATTACATATATAAACATTCCGAAACTAAAAACTCACTCCATGGCAGGGGTAACTCTTGGTATTAAAAATCAATGGGGATACCCTCAACATGCAGATCGTGGGAAAGATCATAATTTCAATTTACATTCAAAACTTGTTGATGTATATGAACTTATTCAACCCGATATAACAATTATTGATGGAATTGAAGGAACAATAAATGGGCATTACCCTCCGACGGTTTGGGAAGACCGGCTTGTGAAAAAGTTTAATATTTTGATTGCTGGAACTGATACATTAGCAGTTGATGTAGTGGGAGCAAGAATATTTGGATTAACAATTGAAGATGTTCCACATTTAAAAATTGCATATGAAAGGGGATTAGGAGAGGGTAATCTAAAAAAAATTAACGTAATTGGAAAGAATATAGAAGATTATACTGAAAAATATGGGTGGGATATGTTGCAAGAATTTCCAGATGATATTAAGATTATTAAGGGAAAAAAATTAGTATGTAGAGAGGGATGTCAAAACAATCCACTAACGACTCTACAAGTTTTTGCCAACGACCATCGAGATAAATTTAAAGGAGGTTGGTTTTTAATAATTGGAAAAGGTCATGATGATAATCTCATTGATCAACTAAAATCCGATGGTTTCACTAAAGGATTAGTAGCAGGATACTGTGCGATTGATGAGGTCGGTAAAAAACTAAGAAAAGAATTTGGAAGGAGGAATGTATTCTTTTCTGGGGATTGCAATAACTTAGCAGAAACCGTTACTGCCATACTTAAATTATCAGGTATGAGTGCATTAGATTTAGTCCCACTTTCGTTCGAGAGATTAATGGAAATAATACAAGAAGCCCAAAAACACGGTACTAAAGCATTAATTACTACCGCTTTTTAAAAACTATCCTTAACAGAAAAATCAAGAAATTTTTTTAAAGATATTTAACGAATAAACTTATTGTGAATTTAAATTCTATTTATTCTGAGATAAAACAATCCTTATCCCTTACTGATGAGGACTTCGATTTAGAAAAAAATATTAATTACTATTTTAGAGAGGAACCTGACACTGATAAACTAGAAATTGTAGGAGACATCTTAAATTTTATTAATAAATTTTCAATGTTTCAAGATATCAAACCCTTCATGAATTCTCTTTACACTTGCATTCTCAATACTCTTGGAATCAAACCTGAATCTGTTTTTGATTTTGAGGAATTATTAGTGAAAAATGCAATTATGCATTTTGTTCAGGAATATATTAATTACTCAAAAATCGATCAAAAGGAACAAGTGCTTAAATTTCTTGCTACGTCATTAGAAAAACTTGAAACTGAACCACTTATCATGAATTTAGGTTTATTAATTAAACCTATATATCAAGATCAAGAATATCTAAAAGATTTAAGCGG
The DNA here is from genome assembly GCA_048882645.1 of Candidatus Thorarchaeota archaeon. Lineage (GTDB taxonomy): Archaea > Asgardarchaeota > Lokiarchaeia > Sigyniarchaeales > SOKP01 > Loki-b32. Next base: position 13,014 of record JBHLRJ010000004.1, on the reverse strand, counting down.
TATTAAAGAATTTGAAGTAGATTATAATTCAATTAATGCTACAGATATACAAATCAAAAGTGATATAGACGAGTGGCTTAAAGCCCAAGAAATTACCTTAGATAAACAAGAAGAACTTAGAAAAAACTTATTGGTCGAGTTAGATCGTCTGATTTTAAAATATAATCTACCCAAAAATTCAGAGATATCAAAAAAATTGCATATTGAAGCTAGGGAAATGCTTACTATGAAGTTAACAATGTTAAGTTTAATGGAACATCTCCCCGAAGATTCGATTGAACCTATTCCTATTAAGTAAACATTAAAGGATTTTAACGATACTTTTGAATTTAACGATTTATTAGCTAATTCAACATCCATTCAAAAATCAAATCTAAAAAGAAATAAATACCAAATATTCTATTATAATTAAAATAGATGTTTAAACTTATGATTCGTGAGAATAATGAGTGAGAATGAAGAACCTCCAACAAAGGAGGAAATAGAAAAACAGAAGAAAATATTAGATGAACTTTACAAGAGGGAAAAGAAAGAGAGAGAAATCTATCTAAAAAATACAGAAGATCAAAGGAAGAAAGCTTTTGAAGAGTCTATGAAACTCATATCGGACGTAATAGAAGAAAAAGCATTCATGATGGATCGTAAGAAAGAAACTAAAACGCAATTAAAGGAACTTAATCCTGATATCATTGGAACAGGAGAAAAAATAGAAAAATCTCTTGAAGAAAAAGCATTTTTACTCGAGAGACGAAAGGAATTAGATGAGCAACGTAAAGACTTACATCCTGATATTACTGGAACAGGAGAAAAAATTGAAAAATCTATTGGTGAGAAAGCGTTTTTAATAGAAAGACGAAAGGAATTAGATGAAAAACGTAAAGAGATGCATCCAGACATTGAGAGTACAGCCGGCCAAATTGAAAAATCTATTGGTGAGAAAGCGTTTTTAATAGAGAGACGAAAGGAATTAGATGAAAAGCGTAAAGAGATGCATCCGGACATTGAGAGTACAGCTGGACAAATTGAAAAATCTATTGGAGAAAAAGCATTTCTAATAGAGAGAAGAAAGGAAATAGATAAGCAACGCAAAGAACTACATCCTGATATCGAAACTACAGCTGGACAAATTGAAAAATCTGTAGGAGAAAAAGCTTTTCTAATCGAACGTGAAAAAGAAAAACGTATTAATATTCATCCTGATTTAGACACACCAGCTGGAGCCATTAGTAAATCAATCGATGAAAAAGCATATATTATAGAAAGAAAAAGAGATATAGATGAGAAACGGAAAGAAATGCACCCTGATATTAAAGGAACTGCAGAACAAATTGAGAAGTCAGTAGGAGAGAAGGCTTTTTTAATAGAACGCGAAAAAGAAAAACACATTAACATTCATCCTGATTTAGAAAAGCCCGCTGATGCTATTAGCAAATCAATTGATGAAAAAGCATTTATGATTGAAAAACGGAGAGAATTAGATGAGCAGAGGTCACAGATTCATCCCGATATTGAAGGTACGGGAGAGCAAATTGAAAAATCGGTTGAAGAAAAAGCTTTTCATATCCAAAAACGAAGAGAAATAGATGAACAGCGATCTCAAATCCACCCAGACATTAAGGGAGCAAGTGAAAAGATATTAAGCACAGTAGAAAAGAAAACTAAAGAAATTGAAGAACAAAAAGAACATGATGAACACCGTATAGGAATAAAAACTAAAGCAAAAGAAATTGTTGAAAAATTCGAGTCTGAGGTTGAGAAGGCTAAAAAAGATTCTGAAGAGGAATAACTTTTACACTCATAAATTAAAAACCTGTATTGAATTTGAATAATGTATTCAAATTCATGGCTTTTAATCTTTTTTTATAATCTATAATAGCGGGTGCTATTGCCCCATTAAAGTTGTTTATGTAATTTTTAAATCGCAAATAAAAATCCTCCAAAATTTCCCTAATAATACCCCGTTCGATTTGTAGATTTGTTTTTCTAGTAACAGCAATGACTAATAACCTCCCCTCTCTTTAATACAAGATCCTTGTGTCTTTAAAGTTAATCTCTTGGAGTTCTTCATTAACTCCCTCTTTTAGTTCATTAATGAATAAGTTTATTGCGTTTAAGAAACTACAAATTAAATCATCTCTTAAAAAACTCAAATTGTCAGAAAACCGATTACTTACGAGCAAGGAACCTGTTTCATAATCTAAAAAGTAAATGGCATGAAAGAGGCTCTCTTGAGGATTTATTTTTTCAAGTTTAAATCCATACTTCCTATTTGGTGTGTTTTGGAGGGTCATCACTAAAACTTTAATAAATTAAGTGAGGAATTTTATTTTCAATAGTTAAAATATCAAATAACCAAAAATTGACTAATTTATAAAATACGAATAATATCCCAATAACATTTGTACCAGAAAAAAATAAAAAAAATGATGAAAAAATAGACTGGTTTGTTAGTTTATGATTTTTGCCTTTTATCTTTTGAAGTTCTATAATCGCCCCATTTACCGTTTCGCTTACTCAAAGCTTTTTTTAAAGCATTTACATCCCCCATAATGCTCTTAAAGAATTCATGTGATGATTTTTGATACGATACAAAAGGATAAAGATTATAACCTGCTCTTATTTATGTTCTATATCCCATAATTTCCATAGCTTGCCAAACTGATCCTTTATTTAAAATTTATAAATCAGATGTTATTTTTGTCACATTTTCAGCCATTTCCAAGGTCTTTCCTTCCAATTCACTAGTCTATAGTATTGAATGTAGTTCATTAGCCTTGTTTTGGCTTACTTTACTCAATTAAAATGGTGTTCCAACCAATTAGCAAGAATATTATAGATGATACGCTCAGAACAAATTGTGATATTTATAATGAATTAAAAAACCATTAAAAATAATAAAAATTTATATAGTTATTCAAAAATATTACCTTTAATTACTTCAAAGTTTTTGATTGGTATGGAAACCAATAATGGAGCTCAAAAAAATAAAATTTCTGTTGGCTTAATAATAACAAGTAATGAATTGAATAACAATCCAATTTTTCCGCCTGAAATTAAGGAAGAAATCCTAAAATCCCCATACTATTTGCTAATATTCATTTCACGTGAAGATGTCGTTAAAATAAGCTGTTTTCCTACAAAAAATAAAAACATAAAAAAGATTCTCATAAAATTAAAGGAGTTTTCTCCAGATCTAGTGAAGGGCATCTCAAATGTGCTAAATGAATTGAATTTAAGTAAAGAGATCCTACACACAACAGGATTGTGTTATGAAATGGAAAAATGCTTTTATGAAACTTATTTAATTGGGGATATATTAGATTCAGGAACATTGTCGATTGGTAATATTAAAAATAAATTCATGGCCATAGCAAATGTAATTGACGTTGAAATCGAAGATGTACAAGCACTATTATAAATTGTTTTATCATTTCTAATTTGGTTCTTTATTAATGCAATATAAGCAGAATCCTAAATCTAAAAATCTTCCTTCCTGTGGTTTCATGAGAAAAAAGAAATTACCTCCACCCCCTAAATTTCCTCCCTCTTTTATTATTGATGAAAATTTCTGCCTTCTTCATAAGGGTGATATTCAGGGTGAAATATACACCTGTCGAGTCTGTAAAACAAAATATTGCTTGAAGTGTGCTCAAAAAGCAGAGAAAGAAGCATTATTATGTGTAAAATGTAAAAATTTGATACTAATATAGATAATAATGTTAATTTTATTCCTCTACTTGCTTAATTGATGAAATCGATCTCCACCCTGTCCAAAATATTAACATTATGATTATGAAAAGAAACAAAGCAGTCGCAAATGTATAACCCCCAACAAAAGCATCAACTATAAATAAAAATGGAATACCCGCAATTGCAAATCCAAAAATATAACCATAACCCCAGTATCTATCTTTTAATCCAATTATTACTCCCGGGACTCCAGAAGTAAAAATTACTGTTAAATATGACCAAATCTCCATAAATTTACTAATTATAAGCATATTTCCCCAGGACACTATAAATCCAATGATAAACCATATAATTGTTCCAATACCAAATTTAAATTCCGGCTCCGGTCTTCCTACTGATTGTTCCTTTTTCTTCCTTAACTTAATCACAAGTAGCTTACCATATTATTTTTAATTTGATTTATAAGCTTCAAATCATATACTTTTTTTAGGATTTAAATTTTTCATGGATATTAAAATATAGTAAAAAATCATTTTAAGAATAAAATATCATTTAAAAATCCGATAAAATATATACGTGCTAGAAATCGAAACCAAAATTAATAATAAATATGCCTCCTGCCTACACCCTGGATTTTTGTCTTTTAGTAGTGTAAATTATTACACTCTGATTTCGCCCTCCTCCCCCTATTGTATTTTTGACGCAAATTTGCGTCCGTTGGCAGGAGGCTCCCCTTACTATTCTTAAAGGCTAAAAAGCTTTTAAAAAGTCACTCTTTTGATTATCTCTTAGAGACGTTAATGTATTTGACTTATTTTAATCTCAATTATAAGGAGTTTATAACAACATTACAATAAAGTGTTAAACTCCTAATATTTTATAACAAAAATATTAAAATGAGTAATCAAATTTTCAGCTTTATTAATAAAAAAAACCTTTTTTAATAATATTGATAATACTATAGATATTATTAAAATATTTAAAAGATTTCAATATTTATTAAAATACTAATTATTTAATTAAAATGTTTATTTAATTAAAATTCAAAACACGGAATGAGTCTTATGACACAAAGTTCTAACTCAACTCCTAAAAGTGATTATGAAATAATCCGAACGACAACCAGCATTTGTCCAGAATGTATGCAAAATATTCCGGCTGAAATAATTGTAGATCCCAATACAAATTGGGTGATGATGCAAAAAACATGTAAAGATCATGGTGAATTCAAAGATAAATTATCTATTAATCCAGAAGATTATAAATGGCAACAGACGTTTACAGAAGAACTCGGGTCCACTGTGAATAACTCCACTCAACCTGAATTTGTATCCTCCGGAATCAAAGAGATAAAAAAAGGATGCCCTTATGACTGTGGACTATGTACACATCACAAAAGTGCTCCAAACATTTGTCTAATAGATATCACTAATCGATGCAACCTTACTTGTCCTATTTGTTTTGCTAACGCCAGCGCAAAAGGCTATGTTGTAGAACCAACATTCGAAGAACTTGTAAGAATTATGGAACACTTCCGTTCAATGAAGCCTATCCCTGCGGTTTTACTTCAATTATCGGGCGGAGAACCAACTGTAAGAGATGATCTTCCAGAAATTATTCGTAAAGGTCATGAACTAGGATTTACAGAAGTTATGGTAACCACTAATGGTGTTCGATTTGGAAAATCTCCTGAATTTATGAAAAAATGCATGGATGCTGGAATGGATGCAATTTATCTTCAATTTGACGCCACCGACGCCCCTGAAATATGGAAAAAGATCCGAGGAGTTAATTTATGGCCTCTTAAAAAGAGAGTCATTGAAAATGCTCGTAAAATTGGCTTCTATGGCGTTATGTTAGTTCCAACCCTTGCTAAAGGGGTAAATGACAATCAAATTGGACCCATTATGGATTTCGCGAGAGATAACTGTGATGTTGTCTCAGGTATTATTTTTCAACCTGTTTCGTTAACAGGGCGTATCAGTTTTGAAGAATTAATGGATATCCGTTATACGACCTCTGATTTGAAAGAAGCGATTAATCTACATACAAATAACGCAGTTACCAAATTCTATCCAATTGCAACTACTGCAAAAATGACAAAACTCTTAGCTTGGTTTGATAACATGCCCCCGTTTAGCATGACAAGTCACGCAGATTGCGGTTTTGCAACCATATGTATAGTTAATGAGAAGAATGAATGGGATCCTATTGAAAAATACTTCGATGCGGAGGGATTGATAAGATGGTCGAACCAGGTATGGGATATGGTTGAAAAGCAAGAAGTCCCGAAACCTACTGGTTTATTAAAAGGTATTGATTTAACTGACTTTGGTCAAATCGTTGCCAAGATTGGCGATTTTGTTGACGATATGACTAGTTTAGGCTATAGACAGGCGATAAAAGCTTATTATTTTGCTGGTGCAGCGAGATTTATTAAACATCCGGAGAAAATTCTTACTAACAAGACATATCAAGCATTTGCTCGTTTAGTTATGGCCCCAAACCTAAAATCGGCTGGAGATTTTCTTCACAATCGCAATTTAATGGTATCTAGTATGCATTTTCAAGATTCTTATAATTTTGACCTTAATAGGGTATGCCGTTGTCTTGTTCATTACGGAGTCATTGACCCCGACGATCCTTCAAAAGTCCGCGAAATTCCATTCTGCTCGATGAACACACTCCACAGACCAATTGTAGAGAGAAAACTCGCTATACAAGGGCAAACTGCAAAGAAGCCAGAAGTAATCCAAGCAGAGATCGAGGAACTTTTAGAATCTGTCAAGGATTAATTTCTTCAATATATTATTTATTTAAATTAATCTAAAAAATAATTTTTTAATTTTCTTTTTATTGTCTCTTTTTCGATATTTATTATATCTTATGGCTATAAAAATCACAATCAGTAAAATGATTACTACTATTGAAACAATAATAGTCGGCGTATAGCTTGTCTTAAAATAATAGAATTCTACTTCAGGAGGATTATACCCATTATAGCAGTTTTTCGATGCCAATGATAACCAATTTGTATTATCAGAGGATAGGTAAATTGACCAATTTCCCATCTCATCCTCAACAGCATTTACTACATCAATGGTGTATACAATTTTTTTAACCATATAATTAAATGACACCCAGACTCCAGGTAATGGTGCGTTATTCCAATTGATAGAAAATTCATTCCATTCACTACTTGTCTCATAAATGCCTATTAAAATATTAGTTTCAACGTAAATACACTCCAATCTTAATTCTGCTTTATGAAAATTTACTGGAGCTTCTGACAAATCAAACTTTATATATGTCGTCCATTCACTAAATTCTGTAGGCTGGCTCCCTCCAAAATTCGATTGAGAAATCCAATATCCAACTTCTAATTCAGAATTACCACCATAATTCACATCAGGATAATAGGCATCAACTGTTGCGTTTTCAATTGCAATAATCGATTTTTTTTCTTCTATAGCCACTCCCGGTAACAGAATATATAAAAAAAGAAAACTCAATATTCCAATATATAATAAAAACATAAAAATTATGATTTTTCTTTTCACTGCATTAAATCCTTCTATATTTGATAATCTATTTGTTAATATTTAACTATATTACAAATAAGAATTTAATAGTATGGGAAAATTTTCTTCTAAAAAAATAAATCTTTATACAATTCTCCATCGTGGTCCTTCATCTGTATCTTCTATTTGGATGCCCACTGTTCGTAATTTCTCTCGTATCTCATCGCTCAAACCATAATCCTTGTCCTTTCTAGCCTTTTCTCTAACTTTAATTATAATATCCATTAATTCATTTATTTTTGTATCATCAATCCCTTTCTTTGCTGTAAAATCAAGTCCAAACACACCGAGTAATTCGAGTAGGGTTTTCTTTGCTCTATTCAGGATCTCCTTCTTATTATCCAGGGAAGAATTTATTTGAGTGATAAATTCATGAATTGCAGCTAATGCCTTTGGTTGGTTAAAATCATCATCCATTGCTTGCTCGAACGCCTGTTTTACAACATCTATAGCTTGATTTAGGTTAGATTTATTTCCACCGGGAGAATCATTAACTAGACTTAAACAGTTTCGAATTCTTTCAGTATTCTTTTTTGCATTTTCGATAACATCTGGATTCCAATCGACAGCTGATCTATAATGCCCAGATATTAATCCCATTCGAACAACCAATCCTCCATGTTTATCAATCAATTCTCGGGCGGTGACATAATTTCCAAGACTTTTACTCATCTTTCTTCCGTTTAAGGTAATAAATGCAGCATGCATCCAATATTGAACAAATTTCTTTCCCGTAGCGGCTTCAGCTTGAGCAATTTCATTTGGATGGTGAGTAGGAATGTGATCAATGCCACCACCATGTATATCGATGGTATCACCAAGGAATTTCAATGCCATAATGGAACATTCAAGATGCCATCCTGGATATCCCTCTCCCCATGGTGATTTCCATCTCATTATATGAATCTCATCCCCCTTTTTTGCATTTAACCATAGAGCAAAATCAAAAGGGTTTCGTTTGAGTTCATCTTGATCTACTCGAGCTTGTGCGGCTTCTTCATCAAGTTTTAATCCCGAAAGCTTTGTATAATTAGGAAATTTAGAAATATCATAATAAACATTCCCCTGTACTTCGTAAGCGTAACCCTTATCTATAAGAATTTTAATCAACTCAATCATTTCAGGGATTAAAGATGTCGCTCTAGGGGTGATATTTGGCCTAAGAATATTCAAATCATCAACTACTTGCCAATACTCCTCAATTTGTTTATCAACGAGCTCCCAAGGATTAACTTTTTGTTCCTTTGCTCGTTTTTCTATTTTGTCTTCACCTTGATCTGCATCATCAGTTAAATGGCCGACATCCGTAAAGTTTTGAACATGAAAAACGTTATAACCCTTATACTGTAAATATCGAACTACTACATCCCAAGAACTATAGGTTCTCGCATTTCCTATGTGAACATCATCATAGACTGTTTTGTCCAATCTAGCTAGATGCTACGACAGTTTGACCACATGTATAGATCTTCACATGACCTTCTTCGAGGGGTGTAAAAACTTCCTTTTGCCTTGTCATTGTATTATAGATTTTGAGCATACATAAAAAAAGAATAACGAGGTATAATAATTTTACGGAGTTTTAAATCCCTTATTCTTGTTAACCTAAATAAATATTGGAAAAAAGGAAGGAGTTAGTTTTTAAGTTCTATATATACTTCAATAATATTGTCTTCAATTTTGAATTTCTTTGTATCTGTCCTTCCTTTAACCTGTGTTACAATACTATCTGCTTGTACCAATTTTTTAATTTTTTCTTCATGTTTTTCAACTCCTTTTATAACTTCCTTACTTTTTGTTTCTATATAAAGAATAATTCGATTCTTTGTCGATAATTTTAGTTCTTTTCTATAATTATTAATATGTCTGATTAGATTTCTTGCTATTCCTTCAAGTTTTAACTCAGGTGTAATTTCTGTATCTAAGATTATATTAAACTCCTCATTTTCTCCCTTTTCTATTATGATGTCTCTTACATTTATAGCTTTTGCTATTACTTCCAAATAATCTCTCTCAAGCACTACTCCTCTTAATGTGATTTTGTTTAACACTTGTCTTATAGGTATTTTCGCGTTATCTCTTAATTCTAATGATCGTTTAACTATTTCACGTGCTAAATCCATCTTTTTATTAAGTTCTACATCTATTAATTTTTCATCAAGATCAGGCCAATTCTCTAAATGAACAGATTCTAATTCCACCACATTCCTTTCCTTTAACTTCTGATATATATTCTCTGCAATGAAAGGCGTTAATGGAGCTAGGAGTTTTGATAAGTTCTCAAGGACATAAGTTAATATGATCATCGCTGAAAATTGCTCGTTTTTATTGTCACTTTTAAAACGATTTCTACTATTTTTCAGATACCAAGTTGAGAGATTTTCCACAAAATTAAAGAAAAGCCTACATACTTCTGCTGTGTCGTAATCATCCATTCGATTGGTAACTTCCCTAATTAAAATTTTTAGCATACTAATTACCCAGCGATCTAAAACGTTATCTAAATTGCTTAACTTCATACTCAAATCATCGATTTCAATCAATGAGTAGAAATTCAACACATTAAACAGTAGTAAATTGAATCTTCGATAAATTTGTTTTACGATGTCTTCCTTAAAGTTCAAATCTTGCGCCCGCATCAATTGTGATGATAAAAGATAAACCCTTAATGCATCTGCTCCATACTTTTCAATTATTAGATTTGGATCAGGGAAGTTTCTTTTCGATTTTGACATTTTAGTACCATCTTCAGCAAGAATATTACCATTTACTACCACATTTTTAAACGGAATATTATTAAATAAAAGAATAGATACTACATGCATATAGTAAAACCATGCCCTTACTTGTCCAACGTACTCAGACACAAAATCGCTTGGAAAATTGGATTTAAACCATTCTACATTTTCAAATGGATAATGTTTCGACGCATATGGCATAGATCCTGATTCTAACCAACAATCAAACACTTCTGTTATGCGATCCATCACTGAACCGCAATTTTGGCATTGAAGATGTATTTTATCAACCATATGTCGGTGTAAATCTAAATCTTCAGGCACATCTTCTATAGCCAATTCTCTTAATTCCTTTACGGATCCTATAACTGCAATCTCTTCACATCCCTTACATTCCCATATGGGAATCGCAGTAGCCCAAAATCGATTTCTGGAGATACACCAATCTGGAGCTGTTTCTAGTATATTTTGATATCTTTTAGAAATTTCTTTTGGGTACCAATTGATCATTTCATTGGTTTTCAAAAGTGTTGGTTTAATTCGCTGAATATTTATGAACCATGCATCCAAGGCATTATACATTAAAGGTGTATCACATCTATAACAGAATGGATAAGAGTGTACATGATCCTCAGAACTAAATAACAATCCTCTTTGTTCTAAATCATCTAAAACTTCATTATCTACGTCCTTAAACCACAAACCAATCCACTCCTTTGGACCGAGAAAGAGGTTACCATGTTCATCAATATGTTGAATGAGAGGCAAGCCATATTTTTTAATCATTTCATAGTCAAATTCCCCATATACCGCTAGATGTATAACACCTGTTCCCTCCTCAATGAGAACTTCATCACCCCCGTCAATAACAATATATCCTTCCTTCTCTGAACCATTAGAAATTTCATATAATGGCTCATATTTTTTGAAGAGAAGCTTTTTTCCTTTAAAACACTCTACAATTTCATAATCATCACTAACAATGCTTAACTGATTTTCTATTAATATTAAGAATTCATCGCCAACCTTTATTTTAACATAGATCTCCTTACTATTTACAGCTAAAGCTACATTACCAATCAGAGTCCAAGGTGTAGTTGTCCACGCTAACAGGAAAGTATTTTCTTCTTCTTTTAATTTAAACTTCGCTGTTATTGATTGTTCGGTTATGTCTTTATAACTATTATCCATTGAAATTTCAGAATTAGATAATGGCGTTTCACATCGTGGACAATAAAATAATACTTTTTTACCCTTGTATACAAAACCTTCCTCATAGATTTTCTTAAATATATACCACACTGTCTCCATATATGAATTATCCATTGTCTTGTATGAATTATCAAACTCAATCCATTTTCCCATTCTTTCAACTGTCTTTTTCCATTCATTTGTATACCAGAGTACTTTTGATCTACAAAATTCATTGAAGTTTCCTATGCCCATTTCATATATTTCTTTTTTTTGTTTTATATTTAATGCATCTTCACATATACTTTCTATTGGAAGCCCATGGCAATCCCAACCCCATCTTCTCTCGCAACGATATCCTTTCATTGTCCAATATCTTGGAAATACATCTTTAGTTACAAAACTCAGTATATGTCCATAATGGGGCAATCCTGTTGCAAATGGGGGTCCATCATAAAATATATATGGGTTCTCCTCTGATTTCTGTTCCACACTTTTTTCAAATATTTGCTTTTCCTTCCAAAACCGTATAAGTTCTATTTCTTTTTCGAGTTTCAACCCCTATAACACCTGAGATAATTTTCTTATTGATATCCTAACCTTGTTAAATTAAAATTATAAAAAATAATGTTTTTTAACATCTTTAAGTTATTATAACAATTCTCAATCTTTTCTCTCTATGAAGTAGGATGTGGAGTAAGCTTTATGAAAATTCACTTCATAAAGAAAAGGATTTATATAATAATAATCGTGGATGTAATCACATTAATATTTTGAGCTAAAAGTAAAGTGACAATATTTATTTTCATAACATCCACATCCACCTTTATATTATAAGTAAGGGCATACAAAATTAAAAACTTAATGGTATTCTCTCTCATTTTTAAAAAAAGAGTAAAATTGTTTAATAATTAATTCACCCCCTAGGCTCAAATATAAAAAATCTGAATTCATCAGATATGTATGAGAACTTACTTAGATGAATATACATGAATAGTATTGAAAGCACAATTAACCGGATTATAGTAGGAAAGGTTGAGCCAGATGAAGACTTAATTGAATCAATAATACAGATGATAAAAAAACATAATATAAAATCTGGTTTAGTTAATTGCATAGGAGCCTTAAAACAATTTACAATAGGGTATTTTGATATTAACTCGAAAGAATACATCTCAAAAACTTTTAATGAATATATTGAATTAATTTCATGCATGGGAAATATATCATTTATGGATGATAAACCCGTAGTTCACTTACATATTTCTATAGGTAGGAGAGATTACACTATGATTGGCGGGCATCTAATCCAACCGAGTATAGTCTCAATAACAGGTGAAGTTCATATTTTAGAAATTGATAGAACTTTAGAAAGGTCAAGGGATCCTCAATTTGATTTATCTCTGTTAAAAATTTAAAATGTGAGATCTCAAATAGAAAATGTTAAACAAAGAGTAACTTACAGATAATAGTATATTTTAAAAATAAAATTTATATAATTAAACTACAAATGATTGGAGATTTTAAAGGAGAAGTTAAGTATAAAGTAGTAACTGCTCTTCTTCAGGCTTATCAAGATATTTTAGATTATGATGGGTTGAAGTCCATCTTAAAAGAAGCCGAAATGCTCCACCTAAAAAACATAAAATATGAAGATCAAAATCAAAATTTAGATTTTTTCTCCTTTAAAAAGATTATTTCCGCCCAAAATTGTCTTTTGTATGAATCTTCTAAGCTTCTTTTTGAAATTGGGAAGAAATTATCTTTTTATTTATTTCCATATGGAATAAGTTTTGATGAAATAATAAATGAAA